>CAIYXV010000001.1 GCA_903930225.1 uncultured bacterium
CTTTGAGCCCTTCCTCGCAGAGTACCATCTCTTCGTTTTTCGCGCCGATAAAGCAGTAGATATCTTTTTTTAACTTTGCCGCTTCGCGGGCCAAAAATCCGAGCGGCGCGATCCCCATGCCGCCGGCGACCAGGAGCGCGATGTCGTTTATGATCCTGAACCCGTTCCCCAGCGGTCCGAGGATGTTCAATTCAGAGCCGATCAGCTTTTTTGAGAGAAGTTCGGTCCCGTAACCGATCGTTTCGTAAAGCAAGGTGAAAGTCCCCTTTTCCGGGTCGGCCTGGTGGATGGAAAGAGGGCGGCGGAGGAGGGGAGTCAGATCGTTTGAAACCCTGACGTTGACGAATTGTCCCGGGCGGGCGGTCTTTGCGATATGGTCCGATGAAAATACGATCTTAAAATATCTTGGGGCTAACCGGCTATGATCGACAATGCGGCAGTTTTCCTGGATCATCAATATCATTTTATCATGCCGCTCTTGCTTCATCAACCCCCGCGTCCCTGATCTGTCATATCGCGGCTTGCGTAAAACCCTTGATTTTGCTAGAATTACCACGTGACAGAGAAAAGAGTATCCAGCTCCGCCTCAAGATCTTCCGGACCCGTGGGCCGCATGGGAGCCCCGGTGCCCGCCGGATTGCCTCCGATCCTCCAACGCTTCTGGGAATTCACCAAAAAGAACGCCCAGGAATTTGCCAAGAATATGCTGAAATCGGAAGAACACGAGAAAGAGTTCATCGAAGCCGTAAAGCGCGATTTTAAACACTTATGATGATATCAAAACCCGAGATCGAGGACCGGATAATAAGGGCGATCAGAGGGGAATTCCTCAAGCATTCCGAAGAGGTGCTGGAGAAGTACCAGAAACAGATCCAGAGTTCGGTCAGCTGGTACGTGCAGACCCTTCCCAGCCACATAAAAAGCTCCGAAGCTGAAGATCTTGCCTCCGAAGCCAAGATCGCGTTCGTTGACGCGCTTAAGACCTGGGACCCCAGGCGAGGGGCGCTCTGGTCTTATGTCTCGATCCGCCTTAAAGGTTCGATGCAGGATTACCTGCGGCGCAAAAAGATGGACCAGGTCTCCGGCATGTACGAATGGATCAATTCCGCGGCTTATGTTTACATGGCGTTCAACCGCGAAGCGATCGTGGGCGACAATGTTGACGACCTTTTGCATGTCGATTCCGCGCTGAAAGTGCTGGATGACAAGGAAAGGAACGTGGTCGAGAATTATTATAAAAAAGACATGACCTTCAAGGAGATCGGCAAGGTGATCGGCCTTTCGGAATCGCAGGTTTCGCGCATTTGCAAAGAAGCCACGCGCAAGATGAAAAAAGAGATCAAGACCAGCTAGCCCGGGCATGCCTTCTATCACACCGCAAATAATCCGTTCCCGCCGCCGCACGCTTTCGCTTATGGTCGCCGACGACGCGCGCCTGATCGTCAGGGCGCCCCACCATTTGCCGCTCAATTATATCGAAGAATTCATCCGCAAAAAGAAACGCTGGATTACGCGCCGGCTCGAAGAGCTGTCAAAAAGGCCTAAAATCGATCTGACGGACGAGCAAATAAAAGAACTGATAAAAAAGGCGCGGGAGAAGATCACCGAGCGCTGCCGCTATTTTTCGGACCTGATCGGCTTGAAGCCTTCGAAGATACGGATAACGGGGGCGAGGGGGAGGTGGGGATCGTGCGGGATCAGGGGGACGCTAAATTTTACCTGGCGGCTTATTTTGGTCCCGGATGACATCTTGGATTATGTGGTAGTCCACGAGCTTACGCACCTTGTGGTGCGCAATCATTCAAAAAGGTTCTGGGACAAAGTGGAGCGGATCGTTCCCGACCTGCGGGGCAGGAGGCGGTGGTTGAGGGGGAACGGGCATTTGCTGGCCATTGATAACGTCTGATATTTATTGTAAAAATGACTTATTTAAAGGGATAGTTAAGTTTAGGGCAGCGCGATTAAAACTGTCGCGAAAGCCCAAGTGAAGAGGGGATCACATTGGTGAAATGAAAAGCACTTCCCGGATTTAATGTTAAATTGGCACCATTGTTTTGTTTTCGATAAATAAATATACGGTCGTAAGTATAATCACCGTCGACCGGCTGCCCGACACTTCTGGAATTATAGGCTTCAATGGTGGTAATCTGATAAGGCGATTGAGGCCCGCAATTCCATGACGGTTTTTGAAAAATATAATGTTTCCCGTCCCTTTCTCCTAAATATATGGCGCCATGATGGTAGGTCCTGGGGTGTTCTCTGGCGCTTTCAACCTTACTATTTAAAATAAACAATGTCCTTTGCTGTTCTTCCGGGGTTAAATCAATGCCGATATTAAAATTGTCCAGTTTGCCAGTAAATTTAGGCAATATAAATCCATTTCTATCAATGTACCCTGCCGTTTTTAATGCTTCCCAAATATTTTCGGCTCTAGCTTTTTCTTCCGGAGAAGCATGTATTCTACGTTCTGGAAAGTCCTGAGTAAAATAGTACTTACTTTCGTTTGGCGTGGGTAGGGAACCGAACAGCAGAACATCTCCCGGAATCAAACCTGGGGGGATCGGTCTTGCACCGGTTGCAACTCTATTTTCGTTGATCGTAAAAAGAGGGATACTATTTGGCCTAGCATGATAACCATTAGCTTCTAATCTTGGTAAAAGGTGTGTGTGGTCAAATTCTTCTTCTATTGGAGCATGACCTCTTATTCCCAATGTCCATAAAACGGTTTCAAAACAATTTTTAGGCAGGTCGCCGTAAATTGACTGGTAACTCTCTCCCTCGCCGCTTGGCTTTTCACTGCACCCATTATTATAACCAGATGAAAGAAGTCTTAATATTCTGTTTCGAACGTCACTTCCAAGTCGGTCTAATAGTTGCTTATCTTTGCCAGACGGGCCTGGCTTAGTTTTTGAAGTATCTTCCATAGAGGTCCGACCGACCGGAGAACGGCTTGAGGGACAAGGCGTGGTCGAGGCTGCCGCTCTTGGCAGATTAGTACCGGCAAGTCTTAGCCACTCGCTATCGCAAGTTGTTCCACCCATATAATATTTATCGTAATAGGACAATAAAAACTTGTAAGACAGCAATCGTATTGATAACGCCTGATATTTATTGTAAAATTGATGTATAAGCGGGAGTAGCTCAGCTGGTAGAGCTTCTGCTTCCCAAGCAGAAGGTCGCGGGTTCGAACCCCGTCTCCCGCTTTTTTTTGGCGCGGTAGCCAAGTGGTAAGGCAGCTGTCTGCAAAACAGCAATTCGGCGGTTCAAATCCGCCCCGCGCCTGTCTGCCGACAGGCAGGCCTTTTTAGCCA
>CAIYXV010000002.1 GCA_903930225.1 uncultured bacterium
ATATGCGGGACATCTTCAGGCAAAATGCCGTTGCCTTCATCTTTTATCGATACCCGGATCTCATTCCCTGCTCCGGCGCCGCCTTTTATCAGGTCCGCGGAAATGACGATCTTTCCCCCATGGGGGCTGAACTTGATGGCGTTACCCAAAAGATTGAGCACAACCTCAAATATTTTTTCCTTGTCCATTTTGACCTGCGGCAGATCGGATGAGTGGGATTTGAGCACGATCAGCCCCTTGAGCGAGAGCTGCGGATCAAGGTCCCGGACCGCGGCCTCGATCGGTTCCGCGATCGAACAGGGAGCCCTCTCGAAACGCGCCTTTCCGGAATCAAGCCGCGCCACATCGAGCAGTTCATTGATAAGCTTGTTGAGCCTTATTACCTGGCGGGAGATCGATTCAAGCGTTTCTTTTTCCCTGGGGTTAAGCGCGCCCAGGAGTCCTTCCACAAGCAGGGAAACGTATTCTTTGATAGAGGTAAGGGGAGAACGCAGCTCATGCACCGCCATGTTCATGAAATCAAGCCGCGATGAGAAAAGCTCTTCGATCTGACTGGTTTTTTCCCTGACCCGGTTGGAAAGGTAGGAAGACAGGTAAACGATCAATACGCCGAGGATGAACAGGGAGAACGATTTGTAGTAAACATAATCCAGGCTAAGGTAAAGCGTTCCCGGAACGGTAATGGCGCGATAATGGCTTATGACCCCGGCGGCCTCAAGCCCGCAGGCGACGGTATAAAAGACCGCGGCATGCAGAGAAATGAGATAACCAAGCCAGGTGAGCCCGAAGATCGAAACCGAGGCCAGCTCGAGCAGGTAGAAGAGATTGAACGGGCTTTCGATCCCGCCGGTAAAGTGCACAAGCAAAGTGACCACGGTTATATCGGCGAGCATGCGCAGGTAGATCGATAATGGGTTGGAAGAAAAGCATGGGAACCTTTTGACCAGATAAGGAAAGATAAGATTGTAGCCCGCGGCCGCGGCTACGCATAAAAAAGCGGGAAGATAAGCGGCCTTTAGATTTCTGCTAAAAAATAAAAAGGCAAGAATGAGCAGCATGGTGAGGATCGCCCACCATCTGACCCGGATCAGCCAGAGTGTCCTTTTTTGATTTTCGGTCAGTTCGATGGCCATAAATTATTTAAGCGGGATAGAAAAATAAAAAGTCGCTCCCTTGTCAAGCCCCGGCGATTTGGCCCAGATCTTTCCGCCGTGCCGCTCGATGATGCTCTTGCATAATGAAAGTCCAAGCCCGGTCCCCTTTAAGCTGGCGGACTCCTTTTGCGCCCGGTAGAACTTCTCGAAAATATGCGGGAGGTCCTGTTTTTCTATCCCGTGGCCTTCATCCCGGACCGAGACCGTCACGAATTTTGGGTCGAGACCGGTGGCGATGTATATCTTGCCGCTGTCGCGGGAGAATTTGATCGCGTTCGAGAGCAGATTGATCAGTATCTCCAGGATCTTGAGCTCGTCGATCTGGACGAGCGGGAGATTGGGGTCGACCGCCTGTACCAGCTTGAGCTTTTTCGCGACGAACTGCGGGACCAGTTCGGTGGCGGCGTTGTCTATCACCTGGGTAAGGTTGACCTGCTTCTGCTCGAACTTGGCCTTGCCCGATTCGATGCGCGCGATATCCAGCAGGTCGGAGATCATTGTGACCATTCTCTTGGCCTGCCGGTCGAGCACGCCCAGCACCTCTTTCTGGTTGGGCGGGACCTCTCCCAGCATGCCTTCCGCGAAAAGGGAAATATATTCCTTGATGGAGGTAAGCGGGCTCCTAAGCTCGTGCGCCACATTGTTCATGAAATCCATTTTTTCCGCGGAGATCTCTTCGATCTCCTTCTGTTTCTTCCGGAACATGTCCGCCAGGTAACTGACGGAATAGATCAGAGCGAGGCAGATGAAGAAAAAGGAGACGACGTGGAGAAAAAGAAAGCGCACGTCGCGGTAGAGTACGATAGGCGGGATGGCGATCATGTAGTGCGTGATGAAGCCGAACGATTCCAGCTGGTTGATGCCGGCGAACAGGATGACCGCGTGCCCGGCCATGAAGATGGCGAAGGACGATCCATAAAATATGGCCACGACCGTGGGGACGAGCAGGTATAGGAACACGAACGGGCTTTCGAGCCCCCCGGTGAAGTGAACCAGGGCGGTGACCACGCACAGGTCGAATAGGAATTGAGCGTAAATAAAAAGTGGATTCCTGCAGATGTTCGGATTGTTCCGCGCCAGCAGGATCAGGATAGAATTATACAGGGAAAAGATGAGGGCGACATACATGATCG
>CAIYXV010000003.1 GCA_903930225.1 uncultured bacterium
CCGAACACTACATCGAATTGGAAAGACTCGGCGAGCTATATAATAAAGACCAACAAAACCTGCTCGAACGGCGTCCAGGAATCGACGGACGAATACGCGGAAAGGCTGAAACAAACCAATCCGCACCGGCCGTCCCCGAAATCCGCCGACATCAGATGGTGGCCGTGGCTCCATCACGCCATTCTGGATGAGGAGATCGTGCTTAAAGCTCCCGATCCGGTATGCAAAGAACCGCCGCCTCCGCCGGTAACGCCGCCTCCAGTAGCGCCTCCGGTGGCGCCGCCTCCGACCACCCCGCCGGTTGAACCGCCGCCGGCAGAGACCCCGGTCAGCAATGAGACCAGGGAAAAAGGGAAAAGGGCGATCGCGCGCGCGAACGGCACCGTCGCCAAACTCAGTACAGTCGGCGGGACGTCCGGGGGGCAGATTTCGAGAGCAAAAGACGAAGCCCAGCAGGCGCTGGAAGGGACCTCGGACGAAAAAGCCAAAAAAGCAATAGAGAGGTTGAATTCCGCGTCGTCAAGAGGCGAGGCTGAATATAAGAAAATAAGGGGAGATTTATAATGAGCGGCGAAATAAGCAAAATTTGTCAGGATCGGGGCGGGGTGAAGGTCAATAAGCCGGAGAGGATAACGAACGGGGACGAGATCAACCGCCTCGACGATCTGGCCCAGCTGTTAAAGCTTTATCAGGACCTTTCGGCCATAGATTTCAGCACTTTGCCCGACAGCGTGATCAAGCCGTTAATGGACCTGGCGAAAAAATGCCACGTTGGGACCTCGGTCTGCTACAAGAACGCGCTCGCGCTGTTCGTGGACGCGCTGGAAAAAGCGAAATTCAGCGCCAAGGACCGGGCGGCCGTCGATCTGATCCTGGCACAGGTCAGGCCGGTAAGGGACGCCATGCTCCGGGTACTAAACTCGACCAGCCCGACGGTCGCGGCCAAAATCAGGGACCGTTATTATGAAATAGAAAAAGGGATCCAGACCGGGTTCCTGCACAAACGGGCGCTCTCGGCGCTTAAAAGCGTGATCGACGAACTGGCCCTGAGCCTGACGTCGGCGTCCAGCGATAAGCTGAAAGTGAAAGAAGACGGATGGATGGACCGGGTGAAGATCGAGGACATTAACGGCGTAGTCAAGCTTTCCTGCCAGGCCGGGATCGAAGAAGCAACCCCGATCATCCCGCCGCCGCTAGTCCCCACGACGGTACCGACGGTAAAACCGGAAGTAAAAAAACCAGAAGAAAAACCCCCCGAAGAATTCAAGCCAAAGTTTGACTTCAGTCTCAGGTTGGGAGTTGGCTACGGCGATCGGGTGCTGGGGACCAACATGTCCCTGCTTTCGGCCGAGGATCGCGGCGGGTTCGTCAATGGCGGGGCGAGCGGGCGGCTTATTTTCACCCCCACTTTAGGCCTGCAGCTGGATTATAACGCTTCGGGGTCGTACGATTTTGTTAAACACTCCGATCGCACGCCGGAAAACGACAACCTGGTATCGAACAACGATTACGCCAGGCTGACCTTCTTTGGCCGGCCGCACAAGAATTTTGACTTTGCGGTGAATGCCGGCTGGAGGCATTATCGCAGCGACTATCCCACCACCTACAATCCGGACGTGAACGCGTTTGTGGAAGGGTTCCGGATCAACTGGCGGCCCGTGTCAAATCTATCGCTCAACCTGGACCATGGACTGACTGCGGGCTGGACCAGCACGACCTACGGGGCCGACAAAGGCGACTTCAAAGTGGCGAGCGTGTATGGCGCGCCGGGCGTTTCCTACGCCTTGGGACCGGTCACTCCTTTCCTTGGGGGGATTTTAGGCTACATGAACAATGGAGAGGGAGCGAACGGCGAGAGCATAAATGGAGGGATATACGGCGGATACGCGGGCGCAGGGCTCAAGTTGGGCGGCCATTCCGCAGACCTGCGCGGCCAATATATTTATGACAATAAAAATTCGTACTTTGACCGGGGCTTAAAGCTCATGGGCCGGTACTCCTACGGGTCGGAAGCGTTCATGGTGGGAGGGGCGGCGGCCTATGCCTTTGACCCGACAGGCAAACGGCACGCGGTGACCGGGATGCTGTTCGGGGACATCCTGTTGAAAAAGGACTCGCTCTTTGGGAACAGCTGGTACCTGTCGCCTTTCTTCAGCGCCGGATACGAGCAGCAGGAAAACGACAACAAGAAGGACAATACGGTTAACCTTAACGGCGGCTTGATGGTAAGATTCGGCGACCTGCGCCCGGCCGTGATGCCGGTGGTCCAGCCGTACTCTACCACACCGCTGCCGGAGGAGAGATAAGCGATGGCAGCCGGGATCGAAAGAACAAGCAAAGCATACAACTGGATGGGGGAGTTTCAAACCAACCATCCGACCTTTTCTAGTGCGGTAAGGTTTTCTTTCCCACTGTTTACCGGGGGGATCTTTGGCCTGGCAGATCTAATGATGTCTTATTGGGTGATCCGGGGCTCGCTCGCGGTCTCGGCCCCGCTGGGCATTGTGGCAGGGATGCTGGTTGCAAGCGCCATCTCGAGCAAAGTAAAACTGGTCTCCGGCGGCGCGGCAAGAGTAAGGGTTCTGGAATCAAAAAATGAATCGCTTGCGGCAGAACGGGACATGTTAAGAGACGACCTGAAATCCGCAAAAGATAAACTCGCAGAGGGAAGCAATGGGAAAGCCGGGGACCACCTTGGCATCCAGTTCATCAAAGTTAAGAAGCTCGGGAGCGGCTCGCAGGCCACGGTTTACCTGGTAGTGGATCGCGGGGTCGATCAGCCCAGAGTGCTGAAGGTTCCCGCGCTTACCACCGCCATCGAATATTTCGGGAACAATTTAACCCGCTTCCTTGAGAAATTTTCTTTTGAGGCGAGGAACCTGGCCAAGCTGAATCACAAATTTATCGTGACGGTGTTCCACCAGGGTGAAATGGACCTGGACGCCTATATAAAGTTCACGGGCGAAAAGATCTCCCCCGCCCAGTTACAGGGGAGAAAGATCCCTTATATATTGATGGAGGAAGTGCAGGGCGAATCGCTGGCGAGGAAGCTTGACGACGAGAAAGAAAAAGGGCACATGGGATTCCCGATCCCTTACGCAGCCGGGAAATTAAAGGCGCTGATGGAAGCGCTTGAAGAAATGAAAAGCAAGGGCGTAACTCACCGGGACGTAAAGACCGAAAATATTATTTCGACAAAGGACGGGATCAAACTGCTGGATTTCGGCATTGCCCGCGACGTGGCCGGCACCGGAACGCAAATGGGAGAGGTCATGGGAAGCCCGGGCTTTATAGCTCCGGAACAGATGGGGACCCAGGCGCAGATGTACCAGTCGCAGGTAATGAAGGTAAAAGACCTGGTAAAAGTTGACTGGTACAGCGATCTTTACAGCGCCGGCGCGGTGTTCTGGGAAATGATGACCGGAGAGATACTGGACCAGGACGTCGCCAATCCATTGAATTCGCTTAAAAAACCGGTCCCGGACATCAGGGCCAAACTGCGGGAGCATCACGACCGGCTGACGCTTGACCTGGACATCCTGGCCGAGCGGATCGACCGCAAGGACAATTCGATCGAACAGTTCAAGATGGAAATGCAGGTCCTGCAAAAAGGCATGCTGGCGAGATTGCAGAAAATATTCAACCGCACGCTTGAGATCGACCCGAGAAAGCGGTATCAGGATTACGCGGAATTACAGCAGGACCTCGACTGGATCATTGAAAACTTCAACACTTACAGCCAGGGCGTCAACCAGCTGTTGAGCCTGAGCACAACTGATTTTGCCGAAACGGCAGTAAAAAAGGTATTATAAGGAGGAAAATTTTATGGGTGGAGAAGTGAATTCATGTTCAGCGGCCAACTATTCGTCATATATTGAATATACAAGCGGTGGTTATTATGATCACCAGGAAGGGGCTTGCTATGCCAACCCTACTCCGGCAACTGAAGATGCAAAACCGGTGGCAGCAGCTAAAAAGAAACTTGCCGTAAAGACCAATTTTGGCACGGCGGAAAAGCCGAAGGCCCAGGCGATCGCGAGCGGATTTGCCGCCGGCGCGCTTGGCACGGTCAGCGCGATTTCCCAGATGGCCTGCGGATATATAGCGGAGCGGACACTGGATGAGCCCAGAGACGCGGGTGTCCCGAGCGACGGCGGGCATGACGCGGGAGAAGGCGGGTATGACGCGGGACATGATGCCGGGGATGCCGGCGCGGAAGACGCGGGACATGATGCAGGGGATGCCGGCGGGGTTTGCGACAATCCTCCCACGGCGCCGACGCTGAGTGCCCCGGCCGATAACGCGACCAATGTTTCGATCAAGCCGGCTTTTACCTGGGTCGCGGGGACCGACCCGGACACTGGCGATACAGTTGATAATAATCTGCAGGTTTGCGCCGACAGCGCGTGCGCAAGCGTGGTGCTGAATAAACCGGGACTTGGCGTTGGCGTTACCAATTACACTCCGTCCGCGGCCGAAGCGCTGGCAAACAATACGCCGTACTGGTGGAGAGTGTTGTCAGTGGATAAATGCCCGACCAGCACGGCCAGCCTGATCAGGAAGTTCACGACCGAAAAAATGTGCGTGCCCTGGTCGATCTTGGAAACTGATTTTACCAGCGGGACCGCCACAGACCTGACGGTCAACGGCGGCAGCGTGAGCCTGGCGGAAGACAGTTCGGCTTGGACGGTACAATACGATGGAAGCGTTCTTCCGGATGCGGCCACGCCTGCGTGGACGCCAAACGGCACCACCACCAGCAACTCGGTATTGGCCGGAGAATTCACGCTTTATTCGCTGGCGTCGAACCTGACCGATTATTATTCTATTTTCCCCACCTTCAACAACGCGGTCGGGGGAAAGGTGAGGACGCGGCTTAAGATCAACGGAATGGATGAGGCGTCGTCTCCGAATACTCTTGGTTATGCGGTAAGGATCGCGGACGGCTCCAGGGCGGTCGACTTCACTTTCTTCAGCACCGCCATTTGCGAACCGATAAATACTGGAAACTGTTTTACGGTTCCCGGCGGAACATCTACATACCATAATTACGACATAGAGTTTAAAGGGAACGATTATCGGGTTTATGTTAACGGTGCAATGGCATTGGATGGAACCGGAGTAAGCTTAAGCGGAGCAGGAGGACAGAATTATCTCCGGTTTGGAGATCATGCGACCAATCCGGATGTTTCAGCGACGATGGATTATCTTTATTATTATAACGCGGGAGACAAGCTACCTACCAAAAGCAAGGGAACATATGTTTCTGCGCCCCCGATCGATTCGGGCGCGACGGATAATGATTTTGGCGGAGGGAGCCTTGGATGGTTGCCGTCCACAGCCCCGGGAGCGGTCTCGCTCGCGGTAAGATCGGGGAACAGCGCCGACCTATCAGCGGCGCCTTGGTCGTCGGAATATGCCACTAATCCAGCCTTGCTGCCGGCAGGGACATTGGGTAGATATATGCAGTGGAGATTGACGCTTAATGGGCCAAGCTCAACGCTGTCGGTTGACGAGGTTGACGGATCAAAAACCTGCCCTTAATAATTAATTAATTATTAAGTATTTAAAAGGAATGACCACATCGGCTGTTTCCGGCGGTTTTTTATACAGGCCAACGGTAAATTGATGCGCTGTTCCATCAATATTATACACAACAATTGATTCAACTGTTGTAGCGGAACGGGCCGCTGAACTTGAAAATGTCGGAGTAACAAAGATCATACTATTATCAGTAATTATTGAATTTGTTACTACCGTATTATTCGAACCGGAAGCAATTGAATCTGACCCTACACAATAACCAGTGTCCACGCCATTTGTTAAAAATTTACTTAGTGTAACACTGCTGTTTGATTTTAATGCCGTCGCCGCCAATACTCCGCTTGCATCTGTGGTCGGCACGATCGAGTTCCCTATAACCCCCGCATGGAAACCATCCAATTTATCGGAATTTGAAACCGCGGGGATCATGGCTGCGTTCAAATAGCCGGAAGCGTCAGTGGTGGGGATGATCGATGCGCCGCTCGCCGCGTTCGAAAAACCATTTAACGCAAGAGAATTATTAACCGTAATGTTGGTCGGGATTATGGCTGTATTTAAATTACCTCCAACACCTGTATAAGGAATAATTTGTGCTCCGGAAGACGCCGGCGAATAATAAGGATGAGCAGGCGTCCCCGGATTGACCAATCCTAACGCGCCGTACACCGTAGCCGTGCTGGTGGGAATGGTCGTTATATCCAGGAAACCGTTCGTGTCTGTGTAGGGCACAATATTTACACCGGATACGGCTGGATTTCTGTTTGCCAGAGTATTCGCGCTAACGGCAATAGCCGCGATCGTCGCGACCCCGCTCTGAACGGAAAAAGCAAGCTTTCCACTGGCATCTGTGGTGGGAGCAATGCCCGGTCCGCTGACTCCGGCATGGAAGCCATCAAGTTTATCGGAATTTTGGGCGAATGCGGCGATGGTGGCAACTCCGGATTGAGGGATCATTGAGATATCAAGCTTACCGGTGGCATCGGTGGTGGGAACGATAGAGTTCCCTTTAACATTGGCAGAGAACCCTCCCAATTGGCCGGAGTTCAAGGCATAGGCGGCAATGGTGGCAACTCCGGATTGAGGGATCATTGAGATATCAAGCTTTCCGGTGGCATCAGTAGTAGGAACGATCGAGTTCCCTTTAACATTGGCATGGAATCCATCGAGCTTGTCGGAATTTGAAACCGCTGAAATAACCGATGAGGATATATATCCGGAGGCGTCGGTAGTAGGAACGATCCCCGCGCCGGTCACTCCGTTTGAAAAACCATTTAACGCAAGAGAATTATTAGCCGTGATATTGGCCGGTATTACAGAGGGACTTAAAGTTCCCCCACCATTGGTACAAGGTATGATCTTGACTGCGGAGAGAAACTGTACCGGATAATAATTGGAATTCTGCAAATTGTATAAATATTCTGCCCCGTATACAGTCGCCGTGCTGGTTGGGATTGTTGTAATATCAAGTTTCCCGGTAGCGTCGGTAGTTGGCACGATCCCTGCCCCATTGATGCCGGCATGGAATCCGTCAAGTTTGTCCGCATTCTGCGCAAATGCCGCAACGGTTGCGGTGCCGGTAGAAGGAACGATCGACTGATCGAGCATTCCCGAACCGTTGGTATAAGGCACGATATTTATTCCGTTCAGGGCGCTGGAGCGTCCGGCCAGGTGAAGCGCATTGTTAACAGTTGCCGCAGCGGTCGGAATAATTGTGATGTCCAGAAGCCCAAAGGCATCGGTGGTCGGAACGATAGAAGGGCCTTTGACCCCCGCATAGAAGCCATTTAATTTTAATGAATTCGCCGCGACGGTCGCGATGCCGGTCGAGGGCACTACCGCCTGATCGAGCAATCCGTTCGAGTTGGTATAGGGTATTATATTCGTGCCGTTCAGGGCGCTTAGGCGTCCGCCGAGCTGAAGCGCGTTATTGGCGGTGGTAGCAGTGGTGGCGGTAGCGGCCGAACCGGCGCTGACGGCGTAATCGGTACGGATCGCGTAAGCGACCGAATTGATCTTTAACCGGGGAGTAAGCGTGACCCCGGCTACCGAAACCTCGAGCCAGCGGTCTCCTCCGTCAAAGACGGTTGAGAAATTATTGACCGGGCCCATCTGTACGGTGTAGCCTCCGTTATTTACTGTTACTGCGCTTTCGTTCTGCGGGCCGTAGACCGCGTTCCCGCCGGAAGCGGCATCATATAAGGTAAAGGTCATGCTCTTGGCATCGTTGACCAGACTGCCGGAATTATCGCGAAGCACACCCTGATAGGTCAAATACTGGGGAACGGCAAAGGCCACAGCCGAAAGCCCGATAACGAACAAGAATGCCAGCCAGAACGCTTTTTTCATTTTTTATTTTTCCCTCCTGATCGGAGATGTGGGAATTATACCATTAAATATAGAGCCGGCAAAGGTGAAATAAATTATCTAAAAAGTGATAAAATATATGTAAGATGAAGATCGGCATAGATATTGATAACGTGATCGCCAATACTTTAGTCGACCTGGCGGACAGGTTCAACGAATATATCGGCCGCGAGCTGTCGCCCGTTGAAGTGGTCGAAGTGATGAGAAAAGAAAAGTTCAGGATGTGGGGCTACTGGTTTCTGACCTGGAGAAAAGGGCTCCTGACCAAAGTCTCGGTCATCAGCGGCGCCCGGGACACGATCCGGCAATGGCACGGCGGCCATAAGATCGTGCTGGTGACCAGCCGCCTGCGCATCCTCAACCGGCAGACCAGGTTTTGGCTTTCGGAGAACGGGATCCCGTATCACGAACTGCATCATTCGAAGGAAACCAAAAAGCACCTGAAAGCGGACGGCTGTGAGATCTTCATCGAGGACAACCTGGAAGAGTGCGAAGTGCTGGCCGACCATTGCCGGCAGGTATTTCTGATGGACCATCCCTGGAACCGGCGGCCCATTAAAAATAAAAATATCGTCAGGGTAAACGGCTGGAGCGAATTAAAAGGGTTACTGTAGAAGCCCTCACCCGCGAACCTCTTAAAGTTAACATTATGCTTTCCTCCCTCTCCCAGGGGGAGAGGGGCTGGATATTATAAGTAAATCGACCACTCCCTCGCCCTTCGGGAGAGGGTGGTTAGAAAAGAGTTTCCATATTTAGGTAAACTTGGGTGAGGGCGTTAGGTTTCTCAGGGTGAGGGCTTTAAATACCGTTCTAAGCATTGACACTTTCCCCTCGTAGGTTATAATTTAATTAACTTGAAAAAGATCTTTGCTGTTCTTTTTGCCCTTGTGATCGCCGGCGCCGCCTCTGCCGATACCGTCAGTTCGGAAGGCCTGGTGGCGGGCGGAGCTTTCATGGACGCGGGCTACTTTTCTTCTTTTTCCTCGATCGGGGACGGCATGATGTGGCCGGCGGGAGTGACCTCCATTGTGATGGATACGATCGGACCGACCATTTCATATGTTAACTTCGACGGAAGAAAGATCCTCTCCAACGATTATGTCTCACCGAACGTGGAGGTAACCGCGAGGGTGGTCGACAACCAGTCCGGCGTCAGCAATTCCCGCTCTTCGATCGAAGTGGACGGACGGCCGATCCCCTTTGTCTCGACCACTTACGGCACCTCCTTTAACAACGACATCTTGGCCTATAAAGGGAACTTCGCGAACGGCACGCATACGTTCCAGGTTGTAGCCTGCGACAACGCGGGGAACCTCACCACCTCCGATGCGGTTGCCTTCAAGGTAACAGGCGGCGAGCCCAGCATCTCGGGCCCGGTGCTAAATTATAAAAATCCCTTTAATCCGGGGAAAGGCGAAGTAACGAATATCACTTATATGCTTAACACAGATGCCGACATGACCATTTACATCTATAACATGATCACGCGGTTGGTTAAGAAGATCGACTGTCCCAGAGGGACCGAGGGCGGCCACGCCGGATACAATCAGGTGCCGTGGAACGGATATTCCGACTCGAGGGAACTGGTGGCGAACGATGCTTATTATGTACGGATCGTTTCCGGCGGGAAGGTTATTGGAAAATGCAAAATAGCGGTGCTGAAATGACGGGAATCATTTGCCCTCACCCCTTGATCCCCTCTCCCAGAGGGAGAGGGGAAATTGGCTATATTGCCCTCGCCCGTGCCTGCCCGCCTCTGGCGGGGAAGAGGGCGGAATACCTTTTGAGGAGGATCAGTAAATACAGGGTGAGGGCTTTTACCTTTATCATTTTATTATTGGCCTTATCCGGTATGGCCGGAGCCGGGGCGCTGGACATCAGCCAATTCGGAATGGGCGCCAGGGCGATCGCCATGGGCAAAGCGCAGGCGGCGGCGCAGGATCCCGCTTCCATTTTTATCAACCCCGCCAACGCCAAAGCGATCGACCAATTCAGCGCGACCAGCATGT
Source organism: uncultured bacterium (assembly GCA_903930225.1). GTDB lineage: Bacteria > Margulisbacteria > WOR-1 > XYC2-FULL-46-14 > WPAF01 > CAIYXV01. Next base: position 9,918 of record CAIYXV010000003.1, read on the forward strand.
ATTCTAACCTGGCGGAGGACCTGAACTTCAGCGAGCTGGGACTGGTTTTCCCGATCAGGGAAGGCAGTTTGGGCACGGCCGGGATCTCTTACCTTGGCTCTACTTTGAGCGGGATGCAGGCGACCTCGCTTGACGCGAACGGCCGCACTTATCCGGTCTCAAGCTTTGATTACGGCAGTAAATTATTGATCCTGGGTTACGGCAAAACGGTGGCGCCGAACGTTTCGGCCGGAGGCCTGCTTAAAATATTCTCAAAGAGTTTTGAGGGGATACAGGGCGGCTCCGGGACAGGCGCGGACATTGATCTCGGCTTCAACTATTATCCCCGGGACAACCTGGTCTTAGGGGCTATTCTGCAAAACATTTTACCGCAGTGGCTGTCGAGCATCGGCTGGGGGACCGGGTTGGCGGAAGACATTCCATTCAATATAAAAGTCGGGGGAGCGTATACGCCAATAACCGATCTTTTGATGCTGGCGGATTACGATTCATCCGGGATACTACACTTCGGGACAGAATATTGGATCAGGAAAAACCTCGCACTGCGGGGCGGGCTGGAAGATCTGTCAAATAGCCTTAACTTTTCGGCAGGAGCGGGGGTAAAGTACGCCGGGTTCAGCTTTGATTATGCTTACTGCGTCGATGTGTCGGTCTGGTCGAACTCCGCCCATTACTTTTCGATCGGATACGAGCTTCCGCACAAGACCTTCGAGTCCCGTCCGATCATGCCCGCGAACCGAATGGACAATAACGCTTATCTATAAAAGCACATGATGATAAAAGAAGGAGATCGATAATGAAGAAAATAGTACTAACCATGATTTTATTGGCGGCGCTGATCCTGCCGGGATTCGCGCTCCCGCTGCAGATTAATTATCAGGGACTGCTTAACGATAAGAACGGCAGGCCGATAAATTCAGCAGGGCTGCCGGTGATCTTTTCCATATATAATGCCGCGACCGGGGGCACGGCTACCTGGACGGAAACTCAGACGGTTGCGATCGTGAACGGGGAATACTCGGCACAATTAGGTTCGATCAATCCGATCGGCGCAAGCATATTTGACGGCACCACAAAATATTTGGGCATTGCGGCCGGAACGGACCCGGAAATGTCCCCGCGCGTAGCTTTGGTGGCGGTGCCATACGCCTATCGCGCAAGCAATGCTGATGCGGCCGCCAGCGTGGCCGACCATTCCATAACACAACCGGCAATAGATGCGGGGACGCCTTCCGCGAACAAATTTTTAAGATGGAACGGGAGCGCTCTTGATTGGGCCGTTCCTCCCGGCGGCGGAGGAAGTGTTGAAGTAGACAATCTAACCACCTCATTCAACACGAGCGGCTCGATCGAGGTAAAAAACCTGGGCATAACGACCGTGAAGCTAGGTCCCAACGCGGTCACGGCGGCAAAAATGGGAAATAATTCGGTAACCCAGCCGGCGATCGCGGCAGGGGCTCCTTTGTCCAATCAATTTTTACAATGGAGCGGCAGCGCGCTGCAATGGGCGGATGCGCCGGTCGATAATATAACCACAGACCTGACAAGCGGATTGATCGAGGTAAAAAATTTAGGAATAACCAACGGCAAGATCGCGAATACCACGATTACCGGCGGGAAACTGGCGAGTAATATCAATATTAATACTACTGGTCCAGTAACAGCAAATACAATTACTGCCGAAGTTGTAAGGACTAGAACTTTTCTTTCTAAAGGAACGGATGACGGGTACTTTGTCGGGACCGGTTCAATTCCGATGGGAGCAAATGGCATCCCGGTTACTAACGCAGCCGTAACCTCAAGCAGCATTATACTATTGTCGATTGGAACTGGAGCAAATCCATTCCCACCTGGAAGTAATTGTGCAGCAATTCGAGTCTCAGTTGTTAACGCAGGGGTTGGTTTTAATGTTAAAACTGTAGATGGCTCAGTTGCTCCGGCTGGTGGCATTCCTTTCGGATATATAATAATAAACTGACCATGAAAAAACACCTGCTCTTTTTTCTAATATTGTTCATAACTATTTCTTCCGTGTTCGCCGTTCCATCACAAATAAATTATCAGGGATTGTTGAAAGACGCTTCCGGAAAACTGGTCAACAGCAGCGGGATGCCGATAAAATTCGCCATATATGCCGCGGCAACGGGCGGAGCCGTGCTCTGGTCCGAAACCCAGACCGCGACAGTCGAAAACGGATTATATTCCGTCCAGTTGGGATCGCAGAACGCGCTCAATTCAAGCATTTTTGATGGGGCGACAAAATATTTGGGGATCAGCGCGGGATCGGACCCGGAAATGTCCCCGCGGGTGGTGCTGGTGACGGTTCCCTACGCGTACCGGGCCGAGAACGCGGATAAACTTGGCGGAGCGGCAAACACGAATTTTATTCAACTGGGAGTCACGGCTGAAACAAGCGGAACTATCGGCGCGCGCGTCAAAACGACTAATACGACCGGATACGCGATCTACGGCGAGGCGGCGGGCGGCAGCTATGGCGCGGGAGTGGCGGGCCTGGCTTCGGATCCCAACGGCACGAGCAATGGAGGATCTTTTTATTCATTTTCTCCCGACGGATACGGGGTTACCGCCGGTAACCCCAATGTATCTAAGGGGAGCGACGGCGGCGGGGCGATAAAGATAGCGGGGAAGATAGATATTTCAGGGAACTCGGTAGGGACAGGGTTGATAAGCGCTACGACTTCGGAAGTTGTGGTGAGCAACCCTTTTGTGACTAGCACCAGCATAATATTGTTAACGGTTGTTTCCGTCAGCCCAAGTAAACCGATAAGAGTGAAATCAAGAATGCCGGACAGCGGGTTCGTGGCCGCGACAGTGGACGGCACGGCGACTCCTCAACTGCTGCCATTTAACTATCTTATAATCAATTAAATCCTTTGCTTTCCTTTGATTGACCCGGGATTTAGGAGATGTTATAATATATATAATGAAGAGATCGCTGGCGATATTGGCCGTTCTTCTTGCCGTTTTCCCGGCATACTGCCAGGGATCGCTCCCGCCCAAAAGCCCGGACGCCTCGATCGGCAAATTTGTGATCGACAACTTTGAATCCGGGGATTTCAAAAAAGGCCGCGACTGGTGGACCTTTGACCGCGCCACGACCAAATTCATCGCCGGCAATAACAGCCGGTACGCGCTTGAGCTCAAAGGTGACGCTCATGATTGGTATGTCGGAGGGGTCGGCACGTATCTCGCGCAAAAGGGACAGGACTTAAGCCGCTATGACCTGTTCGAAATGGATGTATACGGGACCGGCCCGGACAGCGGTTCGCTGAAGATCGAAATGTATCAGGGGACTAAGGGCAAAGGGGTCCTTTACGAGAACCCGAAAAAAGGATACGATCCAAAATATGTTGACCGCTTTGTTTATAACATGAAGGTAGATTGGAAAGGCTGGAAGCATATTTCTGCCCCCATAATGGAATTTGTAAACGACAATCCCGAAGCCAGGGACACGGTCTGGAACCCCAAACCGGTAAACGGTTCGGGTGGATTGCTTCAGATCCAGATCGTAGCGGCGGCCGGAAGCCGCAGCGGACGGATAGCCATGGCGCTGGATAATGTCGAACTAAAAGAAAGCGAGCATAAAAGAAAATGAAAATTAAAACTTTGATAATTCCGCTATCCCTGTTATTTATGTTCGCGCTGGCGGCCGCCTCTTTTGCGGACGTTGCTCCCTGGGCCGATCTTTGGACCAACGCGGGATACCGCTCAACTAACGGTGAAAAGCCGAACTTCCATTCTTATGTATTAAGGTCGGAAGGGAAATTCGGGATCCATCTGGGCCCTTCCGGTTCCGGGCTGGCGATCGACCCTTACCTTGCTTATTACGGAGTGATCTCGCAGGACCCGAATTATTGGAACAATGACGTCGCGCTCGGAGCAGGCGTTCGCGTGCTCCCATTCCTAAATTATGAGAGCAGCAGCTGGGCGAACGAATGGCTGAAGGATGTTAAGCTGTTTGTTGAAACGGTCACCCTCTCGGTTCTTAACGATCAAACTACCGCGGACCATGACCGGATACAGCAGAACGACACCCGCTTCGGGATCGATCTCTGGCACGAATGGAACTTAAAAGACATCAATTACAGCGCTCCCTGGGCGGAGATGTGGGGGAACCTTTCTTACCGGAAGACCGATTTTCTGGCGCTGGCCAATAATTTTCCGGGGGATAAATTCGACACCTATTTGCTTTATCTGCAGACCAAGTTCGGCTTCCATCTGGGGGGAGGGATCCGGCCTTATCTCGCTACTTATTTAACCTCCTCGGGAGTATCAAAGTCATGGTTGAACAGCCTTTATTACGGCGTGGGCCTGCGTATGGAGCCGTTCCGCGAACAAAAGGATTCTCCGGAGATCCTGCGAAAATTCAAGATGTTCATCGAAGTGCTGAATATCGCCTGGCTTAATGAAAATGAAGGCCGGCCATCGAACGATCTTTATTTCGGCATTGACCTGACTTTCGGAAGATAGGGAACCGTTCCGCTGAGAATGGAGTAGTAAGTGCACCCCAGACTGAAGTCTGGGGAATAATATCTTGCTGAATTCCCCACACTTTAGTGTGGGGTTTAGCCTTATCCCCTTTGATGTATTTTATCTATGTGTTAGAATTTCCCCATAATGTACACGATCATCGGCCTGGGCAACCCTGGCAGAGAATACGAAAATACCCGACATAACATCGGATTCAAAGTGGTGGAAGAGATAGCGAGAATAGTCGGTATCTCTGAACTGAAGTCAAAAAGCAAACATTCCGCATTTGTCGGCGAGGGCCTCTATGAGGGACATAAGATCATTCTGGCCCAGCCCGATACGTATATGAATAATTCCGGCATTGCCGTCTCGATCATCATGAACTGGCATAAGGTCCACCCGGATCATTTGATTGTGATCCACGATGACGTTGACCTGGACCCGGGACAGGTGCGGGTGCGGGAAGGAGGGGGAGCGGGTGGCCATCACGGGGTGGAATCGGTGATCATCCATACCGGAACTACGGACTTTCCCCGGATCAGAGTGGGGATCGGCAGAGAAAGCGTGGCCGGAGACGTGTCGGCTTATGTTCTTGGTAAAATAACCGCTGAAGAAAAAGAAATTCTCGATCCGGCCATAACGAAGGCGGCGGAAGCCGCACTGGCGGTGGTTTCGCGGGGGATCTTATTCGCGATGAACCATTTCAATGCTTGATCTGATCGATCGGATCCCTAAAGACATAACTACTGGACTGATCGGGGCGGCAAAAAGCTGCCAGCTTTCAAACCTCGGCCCCGATCTCATCATTACCGCTTCTCATGAAAGCGCCGCGCGGATAAAATCGGAAATAGAGTTCGTATCCGGAAAGGTTTGCTGTATCCTCCCTCCGCTGGACATTATCCCCGGGGAAGAGATCCCTCCAAGCAAAGAGATCATAGGCGAAAGGCTGGCCGTGCTGTCCCGGTGGGCGGGCGGCGAAAGGCCGATCGTGATCGCCCCATTGAGAGCGGTGATAACCAAGACCGCCTCAAAAATAAAGTCGCTGAAGATCGAGAAGGGAAAACCGGTCGACCGGGACGGGCTGATAAGGGAACTGGTCGATCTGGGATATAAAAGGGCCGAGATCGTCGGGGAATGCGGGGAATTTTCGGTAAGAGGCGGCATCTTCGATATTTTTTCTTCAAGCCTTAACGCGCCGGTGAGGCTGGAGATCGGATATGAAAAGATCGAATCCCTGCGCGCGTTCGATCCCAACACCCAGCGGTCGATAAAAGAGATCTCCGAAATGGAAGTCCTCCCGGTATTTGAGGAATTCAGCGTTTCGCTTTTTTCCCATCTCCCGCCTAACGCGAAGGTCGCGCTCGACGAGCCGCTGGCCGTGATGCAGGCCAAAGAAAAGGTGTACGCCGAATTCTCGGAATTCAAGGCGAAAGACAAATTCATTGATTTTGAGGAGATCCTGAAGCTAAAGCTGATAGAAGTGACATCGTTTAGCGCTCCGGGCGACCGGTCGGTTTTTTCTCCCCCTCCCCAGTATTTCGGGCGGGTGGAGGACATGGCAAAAGATCTTTTGGAGTTGAGCGGGAGGAAGGTTTACATTGTAAGCAAACATTCCTCCCGGCTTAAGGAATTGATCCCCATCCCCGTGATCGCCGGCGAGCTTTCGGGGGGATTTGAGTTCGAAGATATCCTGCTCCTTACCGATCATGAAATATTCGGAGAAAGCATCCGCTTCGCGAAGCCGAAAAAAGCGGCGCGCGAGGGGATCAACGAAGCATTGCTGGCGGACCTGAAGGATGGGGACTATGTAGTGCACGAAGAATACGGCATCGGGGTCTACCGCGGCCTGCGCAAACTTTCCGAGGTCGAAGGCGAGCACCTTCTGATCGAATACGCGGATGGCGATAAGCTTGATGTTCCTCTTACCATGCTCGGGATGATCGAGAAATTCTCAGCGGGAGAAGGATTGAAGCCGAAGATCGCACGCTTGGGCAGCGGCGAATGGATAAAGACAAAAAGCCGGATCAAGAAATCGATCAAGGACATGACCCGGGAATTGCTGGAGTTATATGCCGTCCGCCGCCAGACTACCAGGGTTGCGTTCTCCCCGGACGATGTCTGGCAGAAAGAACTGGAGGCCACCTTCCCGTATGAGGAAACACCGGACCAGCTGAAAGCGATTAACGAGGTCAAAAGGGACATGGAATCGGACCGGCCGATGGACCGGCTGATCTGCGGGGATGTCGGCTATGGAAAAACGGAAGTGGCCCTCCGCGCCACGGCCAAGGCCGCGGCGGCGGGCAAGCAGGTGGCGGTGCTGGTCCCGACCACGATCCTGGCGGAACAGCATTATAACAATTTTAAGGAAAGGTTTCGGTCGCTCCCGTTCACGGTCGAGATGCTAAGCCGGTTTAAGAGCCGGGAAGAGCAGAAGGCTGTGGTTTCCGGGATCGGATCGGGAAGTATCGATATCGTGATCGGCACCCACCGCCTCGTCTCCAAGGATGTTAAGTTCAAGGACCTGGGGCTTCTGATCATTGATGAGGAACAGCGGTTCGGCGTGGCCCACAAGGAAAAGTTAAAACAGCTCAAGCGTACGGTAGATGTTTTAACCTTAAGCGCGACCCCCATCCCGCGCACGCTTTATTTTTCCCTCTCCGGCGCGCGCGATATGAGCCTGATCGCAACGCCGCCCCTCGACCGCTCGCCCATCCGCACTTATGTTCTGGCCTGGAACGAAGCGGTGGTGCGGGAAGCGATCGAGAAAGAGCTCGACCGCGGCGGACAGATCTATTACATTTATAACCGGGTCGAAAAGATCGAGGCGATGGCTTCGAAACTGAAAAAGATCTTGCCGGGGGCCCGGATTGGCATCGGCCACGGGCAGATGAGGGGAAAAGAACTGGAAGAAACGATGGTCAAATTCCTGAACAAGGAATATGACGTCCTGCTCTGCTCCGCCATCATCGAGTCGGGAATAGATATCCAGAGCGTCAATACGATCATAATCGATCACGCCGACCGCTTCGGACTGGCGCAGCTTTATCAGCTGAGGGGCAGGGTGGGAAGATCGCCCCTCCGCGCGTACGCGTATCTTTTTTATCATCCGGAATCCATTCCCACGAGCACCGCGGTGGAAAGATTAAAGGCCATACAGGAATATACGGCTTTGGGATCGGGCTACAAGCTGGCGATGCGGGACCTGGAGATCCGGGGAGCGGGAAATCTTTTGGGGGCGGAACAGCACGGCCATATGATCGCGGTCGGATTCGACATGTACTGCGAGCTTCTGGAAGAAGCGGTGCGCGAGATCAAAGGGATCGAAGCGCCGACGCCGCGGCAGATCGAGATCGACATAAAAGAGGACGCGTATATCCCGGATCATTACATCGAAGATGAAAGACAGCGGATCGCCGTTTACCGGAGATTAAATCTGTTGGAAAAAGCGGCCGAATTGAAAGACATAAGGGACGAGCTGAAAGACCGTTTCGGGGAAGCGCCCAAACCCCTGCTCAACCTGTTCGAGATCATGGAGATCAAGGTGCGGGCGATCGCGGCCGGGGTAAGGTCGATAAAAGAAAAAGCGGGCATGATAAGGATCGAATATTCAAACGGCAGCAGCAAGAACTTCAAAAAAACGGGGCTGGCAGAGATCAAATCCCGAGTTGCGAGCTGAACTCCTGGATCATTGAAAGCTTTCTGATCTCGGCGATCGGCTTGCCGAGCTTATCCTTGATAGTCATAACCCCGTTTCTTAGAGTGACCTTGCCTTTTTTTACATCCTCAAGAGTGGTATGGGAAAGATAGACGGAAATCAGGAGGTCTTCTACCTCCGGGTTCAATTTGCCGTTCAGGAAGAACTTCGGTTCGATGACGATCTCGGTATGGATGCCGTTGACCGTGTTCGAGCGGCCGTAATCGGCCCAGAATTTTTTTAGCGCTTCCTCAAGTTTTGAGATCGGATCGTTGCTCATGCCATTCCTCCTTCAGGAAATAAAAGTTTGCAGGCTTCGCTGATGTCGGTTTTTGAAATATACGCGCCAAGGACGGAGGCCAGCAGCTGTTTGGGCTGGAGAACGGCATTCCCCTCAGTGTGCTGCGGCCGCGACGCGTCGGCCGAAACGCTCTCGATCGTATTCTGTCCGCCGCCCACATTGTAGGGAACGGCAGGCGGAAGATTGTGGGCCGGTTTTGGCGATCCGGTTTTGGTAAAGAGCGGATCAAGGCTTTTTGCTCTCTGGATGGAGCTCGCTTTTAACGAAAGCTCCGACTGAATAGCATCGTTGTTAGCCATATCGGCCAGTTTATTAAGGTCAACATGTATCATGTTATCCGAGCCCGGGCTCAGGGTCCCTTTTACCCTGCTCTCTTTATACAACCCGTATATCACGCTGGTAATCTGCTGCGGGTTCATTTTTTCACCTCTAAAGAAGCCAGGAACTGCGGAAGCTGTTTGGCGGGGACCGCGGTATTGCCGATGCTGAAGGTAAGTCCGCCGATCCCGCGGGGATCAGTAAGGACCGCCGCTGCGATCTGCTGGAGCTCCCGCATAGATATAGGATTGGCACTCGCGTTCGCGCGGTTGTGCTGCTGATAAGTATGGATCTGTTTGGTTATATCTGTGACGTTCAAGCTAATTCGATCCTCCACCTATTTAATCGGGAAATGGGGGGAAAAACTTGCATCGGAAAGGTGGGCCCGTTAACCCGTATGCCCGTTAACCCGTTTTTTAGGCAATAATCGGGAAAAACGGGCATACCGGCTTACCGGCTCACGGGCACACGGGCTAACGGATATGATATAATATATATGAAAATGAAGGAATTTGACCGGCTGGTAAAGGTAGTAGCCACCCTTCGTAAAAAATGCCCCTGGGACAGAGAGCAAACGCATGAAACCCTTAAGCCTTACATGGTTGAGGAGGTTTATGAGGCGATCGAGGCTATCGATTCCGGGGACCGGCGGAAGCTATGCGAAGAACTGGGGGATATGCTCCTGCATATCGTGATGCACGCGGAAATGGGGCGGGGGGAGAAAACGTTTAATATCAAAGACGTGGTCAAGGTGATCACCGCCAAAATGATCAGGCGGCATCCCCACGTGTTCGGCGGGAAAAAAACCAAAGAACTTTCGGAGATCTGGGAGAAGTGGGAAGAAATAAAGAAAGCGGAAGCGGGCGAAAAACATAAAGGGATACTCGAATCGGTCCCCCAATCCCTGCCGGCGCTTTACCGCGCGGACAAGGTGCAAAGGCGGGCGGCGCGGGTCGGGTTTGACTGGGACCTGGTGGTGGGGGCGTGGAGCAAGGTGAGAGAAGAGGTGGGGGAGATCGAGGAAGTACTCGGAAAGCATGCAAAAAGCAGGTTAAAAGAAGAGATCGGGGATCTTTTATTTGCGATCGTGAACGTAACGAGGAAGTCGGAGATAGACGCGGAGGAAGCGCTGCAGAGCGCGACCTCAAAATTTATGCGGCGCTTTAGGGAGATCGAGAAAAAGGCATCCGAAAAAGGTGTAAAAGTTAAGGAATTAGGGATAAAATGTATGGACAAGATATGGGAGGACGTCAAGAAAAATGAACGTTAACTGGAGAGGCTTGGTTTTTTGGGGGCTGGTGCTGCTGATGGCGATTTTGATCTTCGCGCCCATGTTCAAGACCGAAAATGCGCATGAGATATCGTTTTCCGATTTCCTGACGCTGGTCGATTCGCAAAAACTGCAAGAGGTGACGATCGCCGGGGACATGGTTTCAGGGAAACTTAAGAACGGAACCCTGTTCCACACCCGCGCGCTTAACTATCCAAATCTGGTGCCGAACCTTAGAGAGAAAGGCGTGAACATAAAAGTGGAAGCGCCGATGGAATCCGGCTGGGCCTGGGCGCTGCTGTCGCAGATCGTGCTTCCGCTGGCTTTCTTCGGAATATTATGGTGGCTGCTGATGCGGCAGGCGCAATCCGCCAACAGCACGGCCATGTCGTTCGGAAAATCCCCGGCCAGGGCGCTGTCGGGGAAAGTCGATGTCACTTTCGCGGATGTGGCGGGGGTGGATGAGGCCAAGGAAGAGCTGAAAGAGATCGTCGACTTCCTGAAGACCCCCGGGAAATTTCAAAAACTCGGAGCGAAGATCCCCAAAGGTCTGTTATTGATGGGAGCTCCCGGCACCGGAAAGACGCTGCTGGCCAGAGCGATCGCGGGAGAAGCAGGGGTGCCGTTCTTTTCGATCTCCGGATCAGACTTTGTCGAGATGTTCGTAGGAGTGGGTGCGTCCAGAGTGCGCAGCGTTTTCCAGCAGGCAAAAAAGCAGACGCCGTCGATCATCTTTATGGACGAGATCGACGCCGTGGGCCGCCACCGCGGAGCCGGACTGGGCGGCGGGCATGACGAAAGGGAACAAACGCTGAACCAGCTGCTGGTTGAAATGGACGGGTTCGATCCGAAGACCAATATCATCGTGATCGCGGCCACGAACCGGCCGGATATACTTGACCCCGCGCTCCTGCGGCCGGGGCGGTTCGACCGGCAGGTGGTGCTCGACAAACCGGACCTCAAAGGAAGGGAAGACATTTTAAAGATCCATGCCAAGAATAAACCGCTGGCAAAAGATGTTGACCTGAAAATAGTGGCGAGAAGAACGCCCGGATTTACCGGCGCTGATCTAGAAAATCTTTTAAATGAAGCGGCGATCCTGGCCGCCCGGACCGATAAGACCGAGATAAACATGGAAGAAGTGGAAGAAGCGGCGGATCGCGTGATGGCGGGTCCGGAAAAAAAGAGCCGAGTGATCTCGGAAAAAGAAAGAAAGATCATTGCCTATCATGAGGTCGGGCACGCGCTTCTCTCGAACCTCCTGCCCAACGCTGATCCCGTGCACAAGATCTCCATCCTGCCCAGGGGGCTGGCGCTGGGATACACACTGGCTTTGCCGCTTGAAGACAAGTATCTGGTATCTAAAAGCGAGATTCTCGACCAGATCACGGTAATGCTGGGCGGGAGAGCGGCGGAAGAAATGAAATTTTCAGAAATAACCTCGGGCGCCCACAACGACCTGGAGCGCGCGACAAATCTGGCCAAGAAAATGGTCACCGAATACGGAATGTCCGAACTGGGGCCGCGAACATTTGGGCATAAGGACCGGCAGATATTTTTGGGCCGCGACATTGGGGAAGATAAAGACTACAGCGAGGAGACGGCCGACCAGATAGACACGCAGGTTAAAGAAATCATTGATGGCTGTTATAAAAAAGCTCAGGGGAACGCTCCGGGAAAACCGCAGCCGGCTGGATGAGATCGCCACGGTTTTGATCGAGAAGGAAACCCTTGAGGGCGAAGACCTGGAAGCGATCTTTAAAACGGGCGAAAAGACGCTAGATGTGAAGTCTGATCAGCTTTGAAACGGTAACGAATTGAAATCCCCGGCTCTTTAACGCCCTGATTATCTTTGGCAGGGCGACGACGATCTGGGCGCTGGTGTCGTGCATCAGAATGATGTCGCCGCCATAGGTCCGAGAAACGACCCGCGACGCGATCGAAGAGGGCGCCCGCATGCCGTTGAATACATGATAAAAATCATCCGCGTTCACCGACCACTGGATGATGCTGTAGCCGGCTTTTTCGATCAGGATTTTCTTTTCCTGATTGAGGAATCCGTGGGGCGGACGAAAAAGCGTGACGTTCACGCCGGTTTTTTCGGCGATCAGATCAGAAGCCATTTTCAGCTCGTCCAGCAGTTTTTTGTCGCTGACCCAATTGAGTCGGGAATGATAATAAGTGTGATTGCCGACCTCGTGGCCGTCCCGGACGATCTCGACGAGCAGGTCGGGATTGTCGGCGACCTTATAGCCGATCACAAAGAATGTGGCCGGGATATGGTATTTTTTCAGGATGTCGAGGACCATCTCGGTATAAAGCGGGGAAGGTCCGTCGTCAAAAGTAAGGGCGATCTGCCGGTGATTGAAACCGTGCGTGAACACTTGCGCCTGGCCGCCGCCGAACAGCAGGAGCAGTAAAAGCAATCCAATGATAAAACGCCGCATCAATGTCATTTTAGCATTTTTCTGATATAATTTAAAAATGTTTGAATGCGTACCCAATTTTTCGGAAGGCCGTGACGAGAGCGTCATAAGCGAAATAATCGCTGCGGTTAAGACCGCGCGGGTGTTGAACGTTCATTCCGACCCCGATCATAACCGCAGCGTGGTGACGATGGCAGGCAGCGCGGATGGGATCAGGCAGGCAGCGTACGACCTGACCGCCTGCGCCATTGAGCTGCTTGACGTAAAGGGACACAGCGGAGTCCATCCCTTCATCGGGGTGATGGACGTCATTCCTTTTATCCCGCTTAAGGGTTCGACCATGGAACAGGCAGTCGGGATCGCCCATAAGCTGGGCGAAGAGCTCTGGAAAAAGCTTAAACTCCCGGTTTACTTTTACGGCGAAGCGGCAAAGATCGCGGAACGCCGCGATCTTCCTTATGTAAGAAAGGGAGGGTACCAGATCTTAAAGCAGGAAATAGATGACAAACACCGCCGGCCCGATATCGGAGAGGGGCTTCACCATACAGCGGGAGCGGCGGCGGTGGGGGCGAGGATTTTTTTGATCGCCTACAACGTCAATCTCAAAACTAGCGACGTCGACATTGCCCAATCGATCTCCAAGAACATAAGAGAGAAGAACGGAGGACTGCCCGGGGTGAGAGCGCTGGGGATGTATCTCGAAAGCCGCGGCCTCGCGCAGGTTTCGATCAACATTACCGATCACAATGAAACTTCGATCCTCAAGGTTTACGACCAGGTTGTGGTATGGGCCCGGGAATACGGAGTGGAAATCCTTGAATCGGAGATCGTCGGTCTGGTCCCCGCGGGGACTTTATCTGAAGAGATCGCGAAGCACATCAAGCTGAAATATTTCTCCGATCGCCTGATAATTGAGAACAACCTATGAGTGAAGAACTGGCAAAAGCCTACGATCCAAGTGCGGTGGAGCAGAAATGGTACAAGTTTTGGGAAGAGGGAGGGCTTTTTAAGCCCGATCCCGCGGCGAAAGACCCGTTCACGATCGTGATCCCGCCTCCCAATATCACCGGCTCCCTGCACATGGGGCATGCCCTGAACAATTCGATCCAGGACCTGCTGATCCGGTATAAAAGAATGAAAGGGTTCCGGGCGCTCTGGGTGCCGGGGACCGATCACGCCGGCATTGCCACCCAGAACGTGGTTGAGAGGGAGCTCAAGAAGGAAGGGAAAAGAAAAGAGGACCTCGGACGGGAAAAGTTCATTGAAAAAGTATGGGAATGGAAAAAGGAATACGGGGGGAAAATAACCCTGCAATTAAGAAGGCTGGGCTCTTCCTGCGATTGGACGCGGGAACGCTTTACCATGGACGAAGGACTGTCGAAGGCGGTCCGGCGCCATTTTGTTCAACTATATAATGAAGGATTGATCTACCGGGGCAAGCGCATAATTAACTGGTGCCCCCGCTGCCAGACCGCGCTGTCGGATATCGAGGTGGAGCACGAAACAACCAAAGGCCATCTCTGGCACATCAAATACGGCCCCCTGACCGTGGCCACGACCAGGCCGGAAACCCTGCTTGGCGACACGGCGATCGCGGTCAACCCCAAGGATGAGCGCTTTAAGCATGTGTGGGGAAAAATGATCGAACTTCCCCTGGTCGGAAGACACATCCCGGTCATCCAGGATGATTTTGTCGACAAGACTTTCGGGACCGGCGCGGTAAAAGTAACGCCGGCGCACGATCCCAACGATTACGAAATGGGGATAAGGCATAATCTCCCCTTCATCAACATTTTAACGCCCGACGGCCATATTACATTTAACGAATTAAATGAAGAGGAAAAGGAGAGGTTGAAGGGGGAGGGCATCGAGGGCCTGGACCGGGTTAAAGCGCGGGCCAGGATCGTCGAATTGCTCGAACAAAAAGGATATCTCGAGAAGATTGAGGACTATGAAACTTCGATCGGGCACTGCTACCGCTGCAAAACGGTCATCGAACCGTATCTCTCGGACCAGTGGTTCGTGAAAGTGGAAAGCCTGGCCAGGGAAGCGATCAAGGCGGTGGAAGATGGGAAGATCAAGTTCGTTCCCGAGCGCTGGACGAAAGTGTATCTGCAGTGGATGACCAATCTGCGGGACTGGTGCATTTCGCGCCAGCTCTGGTGGGGGCATCGAATTCCCGCCTGGTACTGTAAATCCGAAATCCTAAATCCTAAATCCGAACAATGTAATGAAATTATTGTATCTGAAACAAAGCCGGATAAATGTCCGAAGTGCGGCGGGACAAAAATGGAGCAAGACTCTGACGTCTTTGATACTTGGTTTTCCTCCGCGCTCTGGCCGTTCTCCGTGCTGGGCTGGCCGGAAGAGACCGAAGATTTGAAAACTTTCTACCCGACCGATGTTTTGGTCACCAGCTATGACATTATTTTCTTCTGGGTGGCAAGGATGATCATGGCGGGTCTGCATTTTATGAAAAAAGAGCCGTTCCACACCGTTTATTTCAACGCGCTGGTGAAAGATATTCATGGTAAAAAAATGAGCAAATCCTGGGGGAACGTGATCGACCCGCTTGAGGTAATCGACCGGGCCGGGGCCGATACCCTGCGCTTCGCTTTTCTTTCCCTGATCGCGGGACAGGGGCAGGACGTGAAGATATCGGAAGAAAAGATCACCGAAGCCAGGAATTTTGCGAACAAGATATGGAACGCGAGCCGGTTCGTGATGATGACCTGCGGGGAGGCGGGACAGAACGAGAACCACGTGGCGAAGCCGGGAGAGTTGGCGGACCGCTGGATCCTGTCCCGGCTAAATCGTTTTATCTCCGGCGTTACGAGTGATATAGAAAAGTTCGAGATCGGTGATGCCGCTAAGAGCATTTATGAATTCATCTGGTCGGAATTCTGTGACTGGTACGTGGAACTCGCAAAAATTCGGCTGTACGGAAGCGACGAGGAAGCGAAGAAAAAAGCGCAGTCAGTAATGGTCAATGTTCTGGAAAATATTCTATTGGTCCTGCACCCGTTCATGCCGTTCGAGACCGAAGAGATCTATCAGATATTGAAGGGGAATAAAGACCCGAAGCCCGCGGATTCGATAATGATCAAGAAATGGCCGGAGGCCAACGATAAACTGATCGACGAGAAAGCGGAAAAGGAAATGGCGGAGATCGTCGACCTGATCCGCGCGATCCGCAATGTGAGATCGACGCTGAATATCGCCCACGGCCAGCAGATAAAGATAATCTGCGGCAAGAACCTGAACCATGAAAGGTCCGGCTATGTTAGAGCGCTTGCCAAAGTGTCCGAGATCGAGATCGGAAGCGAATATCTGCCGCACACCGTTGTGTCGGAAACCGGCGAGATCAAGTGGGGGCTTACGGTGGAGGGGTTGATCGATATGCCGGCGGTCAAAGCCAGGCTGGGCAAGGATTATGAAAAGCTGTTAAACGAGATCGAAAAGGTGAGGGGCAGGCTGGGGGATATGAACTTTTTAAAGAACGCGACCGAGGGCTCGATCGAAAAAGAAAAAATCAAACTGGAAGAATATCTAAAAAGCGTGAGGGTGCTTGAAGGCTACCTGGGCGCTCTAAGTTAAACCACTGGCTCCAGTATCTCTTTTATTTTTTTTATCTCCAGCGCGACCCCTGTTTGCGTATCTATTTTTAAAAGCACGGCGTTGAAAAGGGCCCTTCCGGTGTCGGTCGGCTCGAATTTTTCGGGCATCTGCGTGAGGAACCTTTTTATGATCTGTTCCTTGTTCATGCCGATGATCGAGTCTAGCGCGCCGACCATGCCGACGTCGGAAATGAACGCGGTCCCGCTAGGCAGGATCCGATCGTCCGCCGTCATAACGTGCGTGTGCGTGCCCAGCACCGCCGAAACCTTGCCGTCCAGGAAAAACCCGAAAGCGGTCTTTTCCGAGGTGGCTTCGGCATGGAAATCGACGATGATCACGTGCGCTTCTTCCCTTATCCTGGGAATGAGCGCTTCCGCCGATCTAAAAGGGCAATCCATACACTGCATGAAAACCCTTCCTAAAAAGTTGGCGATACCGACCTTTACGCCGTTGACGTCGAGGATCAAAAATTCCTTGCCGGGAGCGCCCTTGGGATAATTGGCGGGACGGACCATCTTTTCAAAGACCGAGATCTTTTGAACGACCTCTTTTTTCTCCCAGATGTGATTCCCCATGGTAAGCGCGTCAATCCCCATGCCCATGAATTCTTTGTAAATGTTCTCCGTGATGCTGTAGCCGTGGGCGGCGTTCTCCCCGTTGGCGAGGGTAAGATCGATCTTATGCCGCTTTTTGATCTCGGGCAGGAGCTCCTTAACGGTGCTCCTGCCGAGTGAACCAACAATGTCTCCTATGAAAAGGATGGATATGCTATTTTGCGACATCCTGCGCCCTGGTTTCCCTGATGACCGTAACTCTTATTTCGCCCGGATACTCAAGCTCGGTCTCGATCTTCTTGGCGATATCATGCGCCAGCTTGCCGGCCATCAGATCGTCGATCTTATCCGGCTGGACGATAACCCGCACCTCGCGGCCGGCCTGGATCGCGAACACCCGATCTACCCCTTCGAACGCTTTCGCGACCGACTCGAGTTTTTCCAGCCGTTTCACGTAAGCCTCCAGAGTGTCGCGCCGAGCGCCCGGACGCGCGGCAGAGATCGCGTCGGCAACCAAAACCAGAATGGCCTCGATTGACTGTACCGGGATATCTTCATGGTGCGCCTCGATGGCGTGGATGACTTCGGGCGATTCGCCCGCTTTTTGAGCGAAGAGCGCTCCCAGCTTGGTGTGCGTCCCTTCCACTTCCTGGTCGATCGCCTTTCCGATGTCATGCAGTAATCCGGCGCGTTTTGCCAGCTTTACGTTAACCCCCAGTTCGGCGGCAAGCATGCCGGCCAGGTGAGAGACTTCCTTACTGTGCTGAAGGACGTTCTGTCCGTAGCTGGTGCGGTAGTGCAGGCGGCCCAACAGCTGGATCAGGACCGGCGGCAGTCCGTGGACGTCGCACTCGAGCGTGGCCGATTCCCCGTGCTCCCACATCGCGGCCTTGAGCTCCTGCTTGCTTTTTTCGTAAGCTTCTTCGACGCGGGCCGGATGGATACGGCCGTCGGCGATCAGTTTGGCGAGGGTAAGCTTCGCGGTTTCGCGCCTTAGCGGATCGAAGCTCGACAGGATCACCGCTTCCGGCGTGTCGTCGACGATCAGGTCGACGCCGGTCAACGTTTCGAACGCGCGGATGTTTCTTCCTTCGCGTCCGATGATCCTTCCTTTCATGTCATCCGAGGGAAGCTCAACGGTCGAAGTGGTGGTCTCGACCACGTGGTCGACCGCGCAGCGCTGGATGGCGGTGGCGAGGATCTCGCGCGCTTTCTTTTCCGCTTCTTTCTTTATTTCCTCTTCCTGGCGCTTGATGATTAGCGCGGCGTCCCGTTCGATCTCTTTCTGCAGACTGTCGAGTAGGAGCTTTTTTGCCTCGTCCTTGGGGAGGCCGGAAACTTTTTCCAGCTCCTTGATCTGCTGTTCGCGTCCGCGGGCCAGCTCTTCTTTTATTTTAGCGAGCTCGTCGGACTGGTCCTTAAGCTTTTTCTCGGTTGACTCGAGCGCTTTCTCCTTTTTCTCTAAATGGTCTTCCCTCTGCAGCAGGCGGCGCTCCAATCCGGTGATCTCCGACTTGCGGTCGCGGGTCTCCTGCTCGATCTCGCGCCGGAACTTGACCGCCTCTTCCTTGGCCTCCAGGACCGCCTCTTTCTTTTTGGTTTCGGCGTCGCGCTTGGCGTCTTCCATTATCCGCTTAGCCGTTTCCTCGGCGATCTTGACCTTCTGCTCGGCCAGTTGCCGCCGGATCACAAGATATGCGACCGCGAGCGCGAACACGATCACCGCCGCGATCGAAAAATAAATTAATATCTCAATGGTCATTTAGATCACATCCTTTTCAAATTAAACCCGTCAGGTCACGCCTGTGCCTGCGCCTGCGTCTTGGCCGACTTTTTTGCCTCTGCTGCTTTTGATGCGGCGGGCTTTTTGCCTTCCATAACATCCTTTTCCGCTTCGATCACTTTTTTGATCCGGTTCTTGATCTTCCCGGCGACCGCGGAATGGTCTTTTAAGAACTGCATACTGGCTTCGTATCCCTGTCCCAGCCTTTCTCCTTCGAACCCGAACCAGGAACCGCTTTTATCGACCAGGTTGTACTTCATCCCGAGGTCTAAAAGCTCCGCTTCGTGCGAGATCCCTTCGCCGTGAATGAGGACGAAAGTGGTATCGCGGAAGGGCGGGGCGACCTTGTTCTTTACCACTTTTACTTTGACGCGGTTGCCGATGATCTTGTCGCCGTCTTTGATCTTTTCCATCGACCTGACGTCAAGCCTGACAGAGGAATAGAATTTGAGCGCGCGGCCGCCCGGAGTGGTTTCCGGATTGCCGAACATCACGCCGATCTTTTCCCTTAACTGATTGATGAAGATCAGCACGGTCTTTGACTTGGAGCAGACCGCGGTCAGCTTCCGCAGCGCCTTCGACATGAGCCGCGCCTGCAGTCCGACCTGCATGTCTCCCATTTCACCTTCGATCTCCGCCTTCGGCACCAGCGCCGCGACCGAATCGATCACGATTATGTCGACCGCGCCGGAGCGGATCAGCGTTTCGCAGATCTCAAGCGCCTGCTCGCCGTAGTCGGGCTGGGAGATCAGCAGATTGGTGGTATCCACCCCCAGTTTTTTGGCATAGACCGGATCCATGCTGTGCTCGGCATCGATGAACGCCGCCGTTCCCCCATGTCTCTGGGTCTCGGCGATCGCCTGCAGGGACACGGTCGTTTTTCCCCCCATTTCCGGTCCGTAGATCTCGATTATCCTTCCCCTCGGGAATCCACCGACCCCCAGCGCCGCGTCCAGTCCGATGCTTCCGGTGGGAATGGTTTCGACGTGGAGCTTGGTCGCTTCGCCCATTTTCATGATGGAACCCTTACCGTAGTTCTTTTCGATCTGCGAGATGGCATCCCAGAGAGCCTTTTCCTTTTCGTCTTTCATGACTTTTCCTCCTTTATTAGGTTTATGCTTTTATAAACTTCGTAAACTGGTCCTTTGGGCGTAGGCGTGCTTTTCATTATGTTGATCCGGTCAACCGTAAATTCCCCAAAGTCCGACCGCTTGAACTTTTCCATTTCTTCTTTTACCTTATCGACCCCCTTTTTCCCTTTTACTCTTCCAATCGTGAGATGGGCGCTGAATTCGCGCTCCTCTGAACGGATGCCTGCTTTAGACAGGCCGCGCTCCAGATCATCGGCGATCCCTTTAAGCTGTTCTCCTCCTTTGGTAATCCCCAACCAGAAAACCCTGGGAGTGCTCCCTTCCGGAAAACTCCCGGACCCTTCGATCCTCATTTTAAAACTTCCGATCCCTTTGACCGCGTCTTCTACCGTCTCAAACAGACAGTTAAGGTCACAATCTTCCACCCAGCCCAAAAACTTCAGCGTAACGTGAAGATTTAGATCTTCAACCCACTTAATCCCGGAATCGATCCGCTTCAACCCGGATATGCTTTTCCCGATCTTTACTTTTATCTCGTCCGGCAGCTCGACCGAGATGAAAGTCCTCACGCTTTATTCCCCGCCGAGCGTAAGCCACAGAAGCCCCAGCGCCGCTTGGACTGTTTTGTCCCTGATCTCCGCCCTGGTTCCCTGGAGCCGAAGCTCCTTGACCTCGCTTCCCTTCTCCGTCGCGATCCCGATGTAGACCAGCCCGACCGGAGCCGGGGGCAGCGGGAGAGGGCCGGCGGAACCGGTGGTCGAAAGTCCGATGTCGGTCTTGAACCTTTTGCGGATCCCTTCCGCCATCGCGACCGCGACCGATCCGCTAACCGTGCCGTCCTTTGCGATCAGCGACCCCGGGATCATCAGCTCCGTAACCTTGATCCGGTTGTGATAGCTGATGATCCCGCCGATAAAATAATTTGAACTGCCCGAAATGCCGGTCAATCGGCTTGCCAGCATGCCGCCGGTGATCGATTCGGCGGTCGAGATCGTCTTATGGTTCCGCGACAAGATCTGCGCGATCTGGTCGTCGGTGATCCGCCCGATGCTCTCCAGCATCTTCGAGAAAAAATCCTCGAGCGGGACATCGGCCGGTTTTATTACCGGCTCATTGTTTTCTGACAACGTAATCAACTCCCGATAATAGCGTCAGAAGCACCGCGAGCCAAAGCATGGCCGCCGCATACGGCAGATCAAGTATCAGCATCAGGATCGCCGCCATCTGCATGACGGTCTTGATCTTGCCCCAGGGGCTGGCCGAGATCACACGGCCTTCTTTTGCCGCCCGCAGGCGGACCGCGGAAACCAAAAGATCCCGAATGATGATCAATATTACCGGCAGTGAGCCGATGGAACGCGTTTCTACCAGCGCGACCAGCGCTGACAACACCAGTATCTTGTCTGCGATCGGGTCCAAGAATTTACCGAGATCGGTTATCTGGCCGAGCTGGCGCGCGGCAAACCCGTCGACCGCGTCCGATAAAGCGATGACCAAAAAAACCACAGCGGCAAAGACCGGATGGCAGGACAGCAAAAGGAATAAAAAGAGGGGGATCGCAAGTATCCGGCAATAAGTTATAAGGTTAGGGACTAAGAATGCGTCCGGTGACGTCATACGCGCCCGAGCCCGTGATTTTACACTTCACGAACTCACCGGGACTTACCCTTTCCCAGGCGGACCTGGGCATTATTCTTACAGAACAGTCGATCTCGGGAGCATCATAGACGGTACGGGCGACCCCGCTGCCTTCATACAATACTTCAAAAATATTTCCGATCAACTTTCTATTCATCTCCCTTGAAATTCGGTTCTGTAGTGACATCAATTTATTAAAACGCTGTCTTTTAACCTTTTCGGGAACCTGCCCCCTCATTTTTGCCGCAGGCGTCCCAGCTTCCTTGCTGTACTCAAACACTCCCAACCTTTCAAATCCCGCCCATTTTACGAAATTCAGAAGGTCACGGAACTCTTTCTCCGTTTCACCCGGAAAACCGACGATCAGGCTGGTCCTGACGGCGATCCCCGGTATTTCCCTCCTTAACCTTGAAATAAGATTAGTAATACCGCTTCCGCCCGGTTTCGGGCGGTTCATTAACTCTAATATTTTATCATTTATATGCTGAATAGGCAAGTCAATGTATTTAACGATTTTTTGCACAGATTTCAGTGCGTTGATCGTTTTTTCATCCAGGGTTTTTGGGTTCGCATACATTATTCTTATCCATTTTATCCCTTTGATCTTCGCGGTATTTATCAAAAGGGGAGCAAAATTAGGATAAGCGGTGGTATCCTGGCCGATAAAAATGATCTCTTTAACCCCTTTTTTGGCCAGTAAGCTTACCTCCGCCAGGATATCGCTTTGATCCCTTGACCGTAATTTCCCCCGGATGCCGGGAATGAGACAATACGAGCAGTGATTATTGCAGCCTTCCGATATTTTTACGTAAGCGGTCCAGGGCGGGGTGGCCTTGACCCGGGGAGTGCAGTGATCGAAGAGGCCGATGGAATCAATGGTTTTAAATCCGAAATCCGAACTACGAAATCCGAATGATGAATGCCTCACTTTTTTAAGATATTTAGGCAAGCAACCGGCGACATAAACCGGCTTGCCGTATCTTTGCAGTTTCTTGATGGTGGTCATAGCTTCATCTCTAGCGGATTTGAGGAACGCGCAGGTATTGACGATGATGATGTCGGCTTCTTTTTCTTTTGTGGTGAGAGTGTGGCCGGCGGCAGCGAGCTTGCCCATCAGTACTTCCGTATCGGTAAGATTCTTGGGACAGCCGAGCGAAACAAAAAAGGCCTTCATTTTTTCGAGCTGGCGAGCTGTCCGCAGGCGGCCATGATGTCGCCGCCCTTGCTTGCGCGGATGGTGGCGACGATATGGTTCTGGGTCAGGATGTTATAGAAAAACTTCGCCGTCTTCTGCGCGGAGGCTTTGAATTTCCCTCCGGTCGGATTAAAGGGGATCAGGTTAACGTTAATCATTTCGAACTGCTTGCAGAACAAGATCAGCTGCTCCGCGTCGGCCCGGCTGTCGTTCACGCCCTCGAGAAGGATATGTTCCAGCGTTACTCTCCGCTTAGTGTGGTCGATATAGTATCTGATCGCCTCCGCCACCTTGCGGAGCGGGAAAGAAACATTAACGGGCATTAATTTAGACCTGATCTCATCGTCCGCGGAGTTTAGCGAAACGGCCAAGCGTACTTGCAGAAGCTCCCGGGCAAATTTCTTTATACCGTCGGGGATGCCGCAGGTCGAGACCGTGATCTTCCTCTGCCCGAAATTCCCTCCCTCCTTGGAGATCAGGATGCGGATGCTTTTAATGACGTTGTCGTAATTGAGGAAAGGCTCTCCCATCCCCATAAAGACCAGGTTCGAGGTCTCCGGATGCTTAAGGCAGATCAGATAGACCTGGGACAATATTTCGGAGACCGTAAGGTTCCTTGAAAAACCGGCGACCCCCGTGGCGCAGAATTCGCAGCCCAACGGACAACCGGCCTGGGTCGAAACACAGATAGTTTTCCGTCCGACCGCGTCCTTGATCAGCACGCTTTCGACCGCACAGCCGTCAGCGAACTCGAAGAGGTACTTTTTGGTCCCGTCCCTGGAGGTTAAGACTTTTTTCTGGTTTGGAATGTCGAAAACATACTTCTCCTTGAGCTTGTTCCTTACCTCCTGCGGCAGGTCGGACATCAATAAAAAATCAAAGGTCAGTTTTTTATGTATCCAAAGATAGATCTGCTTGGCCCGGAACGCCGGCAGGCCAAGCTCAATAATATCTTTCCGGAGCTCGTCTTGAGTATATTCGAGGATGTTTTCCATCTATATGATTATCTTTAAAAAAGTATCCGGATTGCAGGGATGATCAGGCACCCTTGATGTTGTACTTGATATCGGGCCTTGAGCTGAGCTTGATGAACTTCAGCGGTTTAGCCTGCTTTTTTTCAAGCTTAGCCCTTATGCCCGACATGACGTCCTTTAGCTTTATCTTTTCAATATTATCTTTTTCTTCTTCCGTCATATTTTCCGCTCCTTGATTTTATCCGGTTTTTAAATTCGTCGAACAAAAGCTCAAGCACCCAGACCTCGTTGCAGCCATCACAAAACAGGGCCGGGACCCCTTCTAAAATATATATCTGCTTTTTCTTTATGAGCCGGAGAGTTATTCTCTTTAATTTGAGCGGGCCGCCGCAGACCAGGCAGGACTTAAGCTTTGGGGGATAAACAACCTTGCTTTTACCCTTTTGCTTCATATCATATTATACCATAAATTGTCTGCCGAATCCGCTTAAAATGAGAGAGAAACGCTCCCGCTGACAGCCGTTGTGCTGTTTTGAGCCTCGGAATTGTCCGCAAAATGTTTTACGCTCAAGTTCAAGTAAGTGGACCTTGAGAGATTTTGGGTATAATTGCCGAAGACCACATTGCCAAGATAAGCGCCGCACCGGTAAAGCGAACTTGTATTGAAAAGAAGGGTCCGCTCCGGCGTCAGGTCAAAGCGCAATTTCAGCATTGAAGCTTCCTTGCCCATCCCGCTGTATACGGCGTATCCGGGATCCGAAAGGCCGCCGTTATAAAAATATTCGCCCAGGCGCTGGTAACCGAGCGAAAGGTTGAATCCCAGATTCGGCGAAAAATAGGTGAGGGAGTCCTGGAACGCGTTCGTATCAATATTGCCTGATGTCCCGATATATTGCAGGACATCCTGGTTTGAGTAATCGACTTTTGAGGCCTCGGCGTTCGCCTCGAACTGCCCGAAGATCTTCAGTTTTGCGCCGGCGTAAGTTTGCGTCACCCGGGAAGGAAGCTGCGCGGTCATAGTCGGGTCGAAGATATTCGTGACCAGATTTCCTCCAGCCGAGATCTGAAGGGGAGCGTCAAAAGAGATCAGGTATAATGAAGCAAAATTTGAATCGGTCGAGACATCTTGTTTAAAGGACAGTTTCCCGGCCGCGGCGTTCAGGCTGCAAAGCGGGGAATCAATCGAATAGGTGGCCTGATCGACCGTATTGTCAAAAAACAGGCTCGCGCCAAACGGGCTCCACCCGTAGTAATTGTATATCCGTCCGGCCTTAAGCGAGAATGAAGGGTTGTTATATGAAAGATAGGCTTCCCCAATGTTCAAATATTGAGGGCTGGTCGATCCGAAATACAGGTTGTTCTGTAAATAGATATAGGATGAAAATGAATTGCTCAATCTGCGGTTGACCGTTAAATTGAGCGACTGCAGACCGAATATATTTTTCAGGTCCGTTCCCGGGGATTTTCCGTTGGCCACAGTAGAGTAATTAAATGACGTGTTTAAGTAAGTGCGGAAACCGTAATCCGGGGGCGGGGTAATTAAGATCTCCTCTTCTTTGATTTTAAGATAAAGCGCCTTCAGGGTGCGCACCGAATAATAAGCCAGATCATACCTTACGGCAAAAGAATCGCTCCTGAATTCCTTGTCGCGCCCGCCGGGCAGGACCCCCAGCCAGATCAGCTTCTGGATCGCCGAGTAAGCGAAATTATCCTTGGACACATCGCGGTAGCCGGCTTCGGGACTGGCCTCTTGCATCTTGACCTGTGACATCAGGATATTTTCGATCGGATTCAAAAGATAATACGCCAGCTGATAACGGGTAATGGGCAATTCGCCGTTTAAGATCTCGGTCCGGTTGCCGGGAGGCAGTACCGAGAGCGCGATCAGTTTTTGCACCGAACGGTAAGCGGGATTAGACGTCCCGACATCCTTATAGGAGAGAGCCGCGTCCGCCAGATCAAGCTCCCCTTCTTCGCCGATCAAAAGCTTTTCCAGCACCTTGCTCAAAAGATTCAACAATTCAAATTTATTTATTTGACTGGTCCCGTTAAACTTTTGTCCGGGAGATTTTGGCAATATCCCGACATCTACCAGCTCATCGATCGACTCCCTGGCATAATGATCTTCCGGTATATCAATGAACCCTGATTTGGGAACGGCCGGTTGCGTTACCTCTCCCGGTTTTTTCTCCGGTCTTAAGTAATCCAGAACGTTGGCGATAAAGATCGACATTTCCATGCGATTTAACATTAATTCCCCGTCAAAAAACCGGAGTTTTCCCCCCGGCAAAAGCCCGGCGCCGATCAGTTTTTGCAGATAGGGATAATAGGGATCACTCTCTGATATGTTTGAATATCCCAGTTCATTGGAAACTGCGGGAAGTTGACGTCCCAGGGAGGATTCGATAAAACGGCACAGGGTATAATAAAAATAATATCGGGTGAGCCTGAGGCCGCCGTTAAAATTGCCGTTAGCGTCCGGCTCAAAAACTTTAAGAGCGGACAACCTTCCCGCCGCTTCATTAGCGTAGGAGGTGGAGGGAACGTCTTTATAGACAACCGTCGGCGGCGGCGGCGGTTTGTCAGGATAGGCCAAGGCATAGACGCGGTCAAGAATGACCGCCAGCTGATATTTGTTCACATTCCCGCCGGCTTCGAACCTTTTATTTTTGGCGACTTCAATGATCCCTTCCCTTACCAGCTTGCTGACGAACGGATAGGCGGGATGGCCGGGCTTTAAGTCCTTGAACTGGGCAAGGGCGGGCGGGATTGTCAGGAAAAGAATTAATATCGCCAGTAAACACTTTTTCACTTTTTGGTTTTTGCCAGGGCCCGGTCAACCATTTCGTAAATGACTTCCATCATAAACGGTTTGCTGATATAGTCCATCGCCCCGAATTGCACGGCATCCATCTTGGTCTTTGCGGTCGCGTAAGCGGTCACGATCACGCACTCGGTCTTGGGATCGATCCCCTTGATCTTTTTTAAGATGTCCAGCCCGATCTCCTTCCCCTCGAACCGCAGGTCAATAAAAACAATGTCATAATGATCCTTCTGGGCCGCGGCCGCGGCTTCATTGAGATTTTGAGCGGTGGCTACCACGTAGTCCTTGATGCCCAGGATCATCTTGAAAGATTCAAGGACCGAAAGCTCATCATCAACCACCAGGCATTTAACGATTTTAGCCATTTATCTTACCTGACCCTTCGACAAAAGAAGCTCAAAAATATTCAGCCTTGCCACTACCACGCGGCTTCCATCCTTTGGCGCGGTAAGCTCGATTTGGTATTGCCATAAGACCCCGACTGTAATGAGCAAAAATAAAAATACTACAAGCGTCAAGATCTCGACCTGCCGGGCCTGTTTCCCCATATCCTGGGAAAGGACCGATAAGAAGAATTTCTTGATCTTTTCCCTCATCTCAATCCTCGACCTCCAGTTCCTTGATCCGCTCCAGTTTTTCGCTGGCCGCTTTTCTGATCAGGTTCACATCGTATGGCGACAAGCTGAGCTCCTGGCCAATTTTAGCATAGGAGAAAGAATCCTCATAATAAAGCTTCAATATTGTTTTCTCTATTGGGGAAAGCTTGAGGGCTTTTTTGATCTGTTCCTTTTCTCTTTCCCTTTTAGCGATCAGCGCTCTAATTGCGATCTCTTCGGAGAGATCTTCCGTTTCTTCCCTTCTGGTAGAGGCGCGGTAGAACCGGTAAAATTCACCTTTTTTGGAAATAAGGTCCTCGAATGTCCCGGATTCCACGATGCGGTTTTCGGAAATGACATATATTTTATCGGCATTGTTAAGGGTCGAAAGCCGGTGGGAGATCATGATCACGGTCTTGTCCTCGATATGATTTTTTATATTCTCATATATTTTGGCCTCACTGATGCCGTCGAGCGCGGAAGTGGCCTCATCCAGGACCAGTATCTTGACATCCCGCAACAGCGCGCGGGCAATGGAAAGCCGCTGCATCTGCCCGCCCGAAAGCCCAACCCCCCCCTCGCCGATCCTGGTGTCGTAGCCGTTGGCCATGGTCAGGATGAAATCATGGATCTCTGCCAGTTTCGCGGCTTCGATCATCTTCTCCTCCGTCGGATTGATACAGCCATAAGATAAGTTCTCCCGGACCGTGCCGGAAAAAATAATGACATCCTGCGAAACGATCGAAACGTTGGCGCGCAGGGTCATCAATGAAACCGTTTTCAAGTTGTATTTATCGACATATAGCTCCCCCTCGGTCGGGATAATGAATCTTAAGATAAGGTCAATAATGGTCGATTTGCCGGCGCCGGAGGCGCCGCAAATGGCGGTTATTTTTCCGGGATCGGCGCTCAAACTGACATCCCTCAAGATGTATTCTTCTGAATCAGGGTAATGGAAGCCGACTTTATCAAAGCTGATCTTGCCCTCGATCTGATATAAAACATAGGTCTTAGCATCCTGATAAACCTCGGGATCGGCGTTTAAGATCTCATTGACCCGGTTGATCGAAACCATGCCTCTGGCAACCGATTTATAAATAGTCCCCAGATCCATGAATGGCTGGTGGATCTGGCCGAGGTACACCAGGAGAGCCATGATCTCTCCGATAGAGATGTGGCCGGTGATGACCCGATAGCCGCCATACCATCCTAGAAAGCTGGTCCAGAGGGTTATCAGGGCGGCGTCAAAGAACGAATTGAAAAGCCCGAGGAACAAGTTCTCCCTGACCAAGGTGAACATTTTTAAAAGCTTATCTATCAAACGGCCGGTCTCGTGGATCTCCTGGTTGAACGATTTAATGGTTTTTACATTGCTCATTTTTTCCTGGTAGAAGGAATAGACCAGGGATTCCTGCTTTTGTATTTTTTTCTGAATGTCCTCAAATAATCCGGCGAAAAAGCGGGTCTCGATGAAATACAGGGGGACCCCGAGCAGCGCCAGAAGGGTCAGGTTGCGGTCTATCATCAGGCAGATGACGAACAGCGCGACCAGG
>CAIYXV010000004.1 GCA_903930225.1 uncultured bacterium
AGCGAAATTGTCCCAGGCCTTTTCCGGCGCGCCGGTATCTCCCGGCTATGCCTGCGGCAAGGCCATGCTCTGGCTGGGATGGGAAAAAAGCCGCCCGATCATTAAATTCTCGGTTTCGGACCGGGATGTCGAAAAAGAAGTTTCGCGCTTTGACTCCGCTCTGGCGCGGGCCCACAGCTATTATGACGACCTGATTGCCCACGCGGTCAATGAGATCGATTCGAAGATCTATGAAGCGCACCGGATGATGCTGGATGACCCTGATTTTTTAAGCAAGATGCGGGCGGGCATAAGGGAAAAGAAAATGAACGCCGTACACATCGCGCAGGAAGTGATCAATCAGTACGTGAAGAGGCTTGAGGCGGTCAAGGATCCCTATATTGCCCGAACGGTGGAGGATATTAGGAATGTCGGCCAGATTCTGATCGAAAGGCTGGCCGGAATAACGAGGCGAAGAAAGATCGAAGGGCAAAAAGTAATTGTGGTAGCGGAAGAGATCATGGCTTCGGACATGGGAGAGATAAATAAGGCCAGAGACAAGGTATTGGCGATCATAACCGAAAAGGGCGGCCCCACCTCCCACGCCGCCATCATCGCGCGCACCCTGGGCATACCGGCGGTGCTGGGGGTGGAGAAAGCCACTTCCCTGATCAATGAGGACGATATGCTTGCGGTCGACGGCCGCAAAGGGGAGATCATAACTAACCCGTCCACCCAGGTCATTGAACAGAACCGGGGATTACAGCTTGATCATGACATGTTTGTAATGAAACTGAAACAAGAAGTGCAGGGGAAACCGGCCATGACCAGGGACGGGAAAAGAATGATCATGGGCGCGAACATAATGTCGCCGCAGGAAATGGGGGCGGTAAGGGAATTTGAAGCCGATATCATCGGTCTTTTTCGGACAGAGCTGATGTTCCCCGGCACGAAGGTTCTATCGGAGGATGAGCAGCTTGCGGCCTTCGAGGCGATCGATGGGATCGAGGCCGAGATCAGGACCTTTGATTTGGGCGGCGACAAGATGATGGGCCGGGAAATCCCGGAAGACATGCGTATCCCGGCGGAAACTAACCCGTTCTTGGGGTTGAGAGGGATAAGATTGTACAATCACAATGATTTCTGGAGGGGGCTTTTTAGGAGCCAGGTAAGGGCGATCTTAAGAGCGAGCGCCAAGAATCCCGGCCAGTCGATCATGTTCCCGATGGTCAGCAAACTGGAGGAGTTCCGCTGGGCGAGGGGCGTGGTGGAGGAGGAAAAAAAGCATCTGAAGGGCGCGCACAACAAACACATCAAGGTAGGGGTAATGATAGAGGTGCCGTCGGTGGTCTCGTTTGCCGAACAGCTGGCGCGCGAAGCCGATTATTTCAGCTTCGGGTCTAACGACATGATCCAATACATGATGGCGGCGGACCGGGGCAACCGGAATGTTTCCTATCTTTACGATCCGTTCCATTTTTCCCTTATCTGGAGCCTGCGAAGGGTGATCTTTGCCGCCCATAAGGCCGGCAAGCCGATCCAGGTCTGCGGCAACATCGGATCGGACCCGCTGATGGTCCTACTGCTGGTCGGTCTGGGAGTGGACGGGTTAAGCATGGAGCCGCAAAGCATCCCGAAGATAAAATATGTCCTGCAGGGGCTTGAAAGCGATAAGGTCAAAGCTTTTACCGAAACGGTCTACCGGGATTATTACTCCCTGTTCGCCGATACGAAAACTAAATCGACCCGCAAACAACTTGAAGACCTGGTGTTGGACGCTTTCCCGCTGGATGTCAGCGAAAGGATCCGTCTGGTCACCGGAAAACTGTCAAGCCTTCCGGCTACTTAACGTCCGCGGAATCGAGGAACGCCTTGTTCGACTTGAACTGCTTTAATCTCTCAAGCAGCTGTTCGGTGGCGTCGGTCGGATCATAATCCGAAAATATCTTCCTTAAAAGACGGACTTTGCCAAGCTCGTTCTCGGTTAAAAGCAGCTCTTCCTTCCTGGTGCCGGACATCTTAATGTCGATCGCCGGGAAGATCCTCCGGTCGGCAAGCTTGCGGTTTAAGTGTAGTTCCATATTGCCGGTACCCTTGAATTCTTCATAAATGATGTCGTCCATACGGGACCCGGTCTCGACCAATGCGGTCGAAACAATGGTAAGACTTCCACCTTCCTCAATATTTCTCGCGGCGCCGAAGAATCTCTTCGGACGGTGAAGACAGGCGGGGTCCAGACCTCCGGAAAGCGTGCGTCCCGAGGGCGGGGTGACAAGGTTATACGCTCGGGCGAGCCTGGTCATCGAATCAAGGAGAATGACCACGTCTTTTTTTGCTTCTACCAGTCTTTTGCACGATTCAAGCAGCAGCTCGGCGATGTGGATGTGCGTCTCCGGCGGCTCGTCAAAGGTTGAGGCCACCACTTCGCCTTTTACCGAACGCTGCATATCGGTCACTTCTTCCGGCCTTTCATCGACCAGCAGGACTTTGATGATGGAATCCGGGAAATTGGCGGTAATGCTGTTGGCGATGTTTTTTAAAATGGTCGTTTTTCCAGCTTTGGGGGGCGAAACGATCATCGCGCGCTGGCCGGCTCCGATGGGGGAGAGCAGGTCGATCAGGCGGGAGGCCATGGGACAGCCGGCGTGCTCAAGAGTATATCTTCTAGTCGGGAAGATCGGGGTAAGGTTGTCGAACGGAACGCGGTCGCGGGCGACTTCGGGATTGGTGTTGTTGACCGCTTCGATCTTGAGCAGGCTGTAATATTTTTCCCCTTCCTTGGGCGGACGGATCTGTCCGGAAACCTGATCGCCGTTCTGGAGCTCGAACCTCCTGATCTGGGTCTGGGAGACGTAAATATCTTCCCGGCTCGGGAGATATCCGTTGGTGCGCAAAAATCCGTAACCCTCGGGCATGATCTCGAGCACCCCTTTGGCGAAGATGTTGCCGCTCTTCTCCGTCTGCGTCTCCAATATCTTGAAGACCAGATCGTGCTTTTTTAATTGCTTGAAGCCGGGTATCTCAAGCCCTTTCGCTATTTCATACAAATCCGGCAGGGTCTTTCCTTCCAATTCAACGATATCCATTTATTTCCTCCTTGAAAAATTTGATATGCCGCGGGGGAGAGTTGAACTCCCACTGGTGTTACCCAACACGAACCTGAATCGTGCGCGTCTGCCAATTCCGCCACCGCGGCATACTTTTTACCTGATTACCGTTTAATGCCGCTGGTCGGAGTTGAACCGACACATGGGGTCAACCATACGTGATTTTGAGTCACGCGCGTCTGCCAGTTCCGCCACAGCGGCAAAAATTACACCATTAACCTTCAGTGAAGATACCCATCTTGCGATACTTTTGATAGCGATTAGCTATTAGTTCGCGGGGTGAAAGTCTTAAAAGCTCGTCGAGTTGCTTTGTGATCGCGGCCCTGATATTCTTTGCCGCCAGATCATGATCATTATGAGCGCCCCCGACGGGTTCCTTTATTATCTCATCAATCACGCCAAATTCCAAGAGGTCATTTGCGGTCAGCTTGCTGTTAGCCGCCGCCTCGGGCGCGCGGGTCGCGTCGCGGAACAGGATCGAGGCGCAGCCTTCGGGCGAGATCACCGAATAGACCGAGAATTCGAGCATCAAAACTTTGTTCCCCATGCCGATACCCAGCGCTCCGCCGCTTCCCCCTTCGCCGGTAATGACGGTAATGAACGGGACATTGAGCGCGGCCATTTCCCTTAAATTCTTGGCGATCGCTTCCGCCTGCCCGCGTTCTTCCGCGGTGATGCCCGCGTAAGCGCCCGGGGTATCGACAAGGCTGATGATCGGTTTATTGAAACGATCGGCGAGGAGCATGAGCCGGAGCGCCTTGCGATACCCTTCCGGGTTCGCCATGCCGAAGTTGCGGGCAAGCAACTCTTTGGTGGTGTGGCCTTTCTGGTGGCCGATCACCATCACCGAACGCCCGTTGAGCTTGGCTATTCCTCCCACCAGGGCGGGGTCGTCGCTGAAATTGCGGTCCCCGTGCAGTTCGATAAAATCGGTGAACATGAGACTTATGTAATCGAGGGTGGTGGGGCGCTGGATGTGCCTTGCCACCTTCACGATCTGGATGGGGGTGATCTTCGAGAAGATCTCGCGCCTCAAGGTCTCGATGCGCTTGTTGAGCATCTTGATCTCTTCGGTCATGTCGATATCGGTCACCTTCTTGAGCTCATCGATCTTTTTGAAAAGTTCAATCAGCGGCTTCTCGAATTCCAGTAAATTTTTGTTGTTGTCGTTCTTTTCCGCCATATTTATCCCGCAAAGAAACTGAGCAGCTTGGAGAGCGTGTTCCTCAGTTCCTTTCTGTGGCAAACCATGTCGACCATTCCGTGCGTGAGCAGGAATTCCGACCTCTGGAACCCGGGCGGGAGCTTCTGGCGCAGGTTTTGCTCGATCACCCTTGCCCCCGCGAAGCCGATCAGCGCTCCCGGTTCGGCGATATGCACGTCGCCCAGCATGGCGAAGCTCGCGGTCGTTCCTCCGGTAGTCGGGTCGGTAAGCACGACCACGAACGGCACTCCCTGTTCGCGCAGTCTCTGCAGCGTGGCGGAGGTCTTGGCCATCTGCATGAGGGACATTATCCCTTCCTGCATGCGCGCGCCTCCCGAACAAGTAAAAATTATTGCCGGTATTTTTGATTCGATCGAGAGCTCTATCTGGCGGGCGATCTTTTCCCCGACCACCGATCCCATGCTGCCCCCCATGAAAGAAAAGTCCATGATCCCCATGGTAACGGGCAGGTTATTTATCTTTCCCTTGCCGGTTACCACCGCTTCGTTAAGCGAAGACTTGATCATTGCGTCCTCGATCCTCTGGCTGTAAGGTTTGGAGTCAGAGAATTCAAGAAAATCGGTCGACTTAAGATTGAGATTGATCTCTTCAAAGGTCCCCTCATCGGCTGTGAACCGGATCCGCTCCCGGGCCGAAAGGCGAAAATGGTAATCGCATTTCGAGCAGACCTTGAGGTTGGCATCGAGGTCCTTAACATAGATAGCCTGGTTGCATTGATGGCACTTGACCCAGAGGTTGTCGGGAATATCCAGCCGTTGAGGCTGCTGCGTATTCCGGTTATCCTCTTTCTTTTTGCGGACGAACCATTCGTGTATTGATAATTTTGCCATATATGGGATTTAAATTTGAGCGGGAACCGAAGTTATTGCATGGAAATCATATTCTGTGGTATTATTATAAAGTTAGCGCGAAGCAATGTCAATCGGATTTTAAATCCTCACCCCGCCCTCGACAAGCTCGGGCACCCCTCTCCATAAAATGGAGAGGGGAAAAGAGTTGACGAATTGTAGGAGTCCCTTCTCCACTTAGTGGAGAAGGGATGAAAGGGATGAGGGATCAAAGGAGTTAAAATGGCAAACATCAAGTCGAACATTAAAAATCTCAGGAAATCAAAGAAGAACCACAAACGGAACCTTTTCTACAAAGAAAAGATCAAGCGGCTGACCAAGGTGTTCAAGGATTCCCTGGCAAAGGGAAAAGAAGAGGCCAAGGAAAAACTGAAAGCGCTTTATTCTATAATTGACAAGGCGGCATTAAAAAAGATCATCCATAAGAACAAGGCCGCCCGACAGAAATCAAGGCTTGCCGCGCTGATCAACAAGATAAAATGATCAAGGTCACCGCTTTCGCCAAGATCAACCTTTACCTGGAGGTGATCGGAAAGCGCGAGGACGGCTACCACGAGATCGATTCCATCATGCAGTCGGTCTCTCTTTTTGACGCCG
The DNA here is from genome assembly GCA_903930225.1 of uncultured bacterium. Lineage (GTDB taxonomy): Bacteria > Margulisbacteria > WOR-1 > XYC2-FULL-46-14 > WPAF01 > CAIYXV01. The sequence continues at coordinate 5,757 of CAIYXV010000004.1, forward strand.
TTTCGGTCCTGCGGACCGAATCGGGCATTGAGATCGCATCTTCTGAACTGCGCATCCCCAAAGACAAAACCAATACCGCTTACCGGGCGGCGGAGGTCTTTATCGACCGGACCGGCATCAAGGGCGGGGTGGCGATCGAAATAGCCAAGAAAATACCCATCGCGGCCGGATTGGCAGGAGGATCGGCCGACGCCGCGGCCGTACTGTTCGGCATGAACAAGATGTTCGGCGCCGGGCTATCCGAATCAGATCTAATAACTCTTGCCGCCGAGGTCGGCTCCGACGTCGCGTTCTGCCTGACCGGGGGCACCTGCCGCTGCCGCGGAAGGGGCGAGCTGGTAGATAAAATGACCGACCTGCCGCTGACCTGGCTAATCCTGGTAAAACCCGATTTTAGCGTTTCGACCAAATGGGTCTACGATAATTTTGACCTGGTCTTCATCAAGGAGCACCGTTTGGTAGATGTCCACACTCCGCTCTCCGCCATACATTTATATAACGACCTGGAAAAAGTCGTCGTGCCGAAATATCCGGAAGTAGGGGAGATAAAGAAAAAATTGGTCCGTCTTGGCTGTCTGCAGGCGGAGATGTCCGGTTCCGGTCCGACCGTGTTCGGCATGGCAAAAGACGAAGCTTCCGCAAAAAAGGTCTTCAGTGAGATCAAAAAGGAATACGCGCAGAGCTTTCTGGTCCGCACCGTAAGCACCGGATTGTCGGTCTGATATTATGCCCACCGTATGGCAGGACCTGACCCCGGATAATATTTTCAAGTCGGTCGAAGCCGCGCTTCAAACCAAGTTAAGCAATATCTGCCTCAAGCGGAACAGCTATATTAACCGGGTCTATGAATTGGAGCGGGATGATGACCGCGAACGGTTTATCGTTAAATTCTATCGTCCGGAAAGATGGACGGCGGAAACGATACTGGAGGAACATCGTTTTCTTCAGGAACTGGCAAAGAACGAGATCTCGGTCGTTCCTCCGCTCGCGGTCGGCGGCAAAACGCTTTTTGAGGCGGAAGACATCCATTTCTCGGTCTTTCCCAAAAAAGGCGGCAGAACGCTTGACGAATTCGACCAGGACGGCTGGATCACCCTCGGCCGGATTTTAGCCCGGATCCATCTGATCGGAGAAATGCATAAGGCCGCGAAGCGGATCCGGTGGGAACCGGAGAACGCGACCGGTGAGCATATCGCGATCATCTTCCAGCACCGTTTTATCCTGCCCGATTTTGAAAAGTCGCTGATGACCATTTCCGACCTTTTTATCAAGAAAGCGGCGCCGCTTTTTAACTCGCGGGAGTTCATCCTTCTCCACGGCGACTGCCACAAAGGGAACCTGATCTTCCGGCCCGGAGAGGGGATATTTATGGTGGATTTCGACGACTGCTGCATCGGCCCCGAAGTCCAGGACGTCTGGATGCTTCTGCCGGACACCGTCGATAATTCGCAAAAAGAGCTTGAATGGTTCTTTAAAGGATATGAAATATTTAGAAAATTCGATCGCGGCTCGCTTAAGCTGGTCCCCGCCCTGCGGGGAATGCGGCTTTTACATTACGCTGCCTGGTTGGCGGTACAGAGCCAGGAAACCGATTTTCAGAACAACTTCCCGGA
>CAIYXV010000005.1 GCA_903930225.1 uncultured bacterium
AAGGTTCACCGCTTCCATGACGATAAAGTTATTCTTTAAGGGGATAAGGAACCAGATATAGTCGCCGGTCAGGTCGCCCATCAGTCCTCTTTTGATGCCGGTGCGGATCAGGTCCTTTTGAGCGAGTGCGATCAGGTATTCGTATTCATCCTTGAGATCCGTGGCTTTTACCCTTTTTTCCAGCGCGTCCCAGAACGCAGGGTCAAGTGCGCTCTTTTTTACCGCTTTGCCTTCTTTTAATATTGAAGCCAGTTTTCTGGTGGCCGCCGGATCGATCTGGGGCGCGATATCCTTGATGAATGACTGCGTCCGGGCTACCAATTCGTTTGTGGCGTCGGATATCCCCTTGAGCAGGGGATCGAAATTACTTCCAAGCATGGAAAAGATGATCTTGCTGCCGGGATCGGACGTTATATTGATCTTATAGTCGTTCGCTCCCAGATCCGAGATTTCGCTTAAAAGTGTTCGGATCAGCGGGGCTTTTTCCGGAAGGACGACGACCGCAGTGTCATAAACGCGAACTTCGCAGATCCCGCTTTTTATTTCCTTACCGGAAGGATCAAGGTACTGGTACTGACCCTCGATCCCGGCCATTTTTACCTTTTCGTTCATCAGAAGGTCTTTTAAAATCAATTCATTGCGTGTTTTTGCCAGGGTCTTTAGGAAATTCTCAAAGTCGTACCCCAGCTGGCTTAGCGTTATTTTTTCTCCGGAGACAAACGAGATATTCAATACGTAATTTGAACCCGCGAAGTCGAGAATGTCGCGGAGTGAATAATAAAGCGGTTTACCCGTCTTGGGCGAAACCGTCAGGGAATCATCTGATAGTTCCAGCTTGCATTCCCCGGAAGCGGCCGCGCCAGTGGGGGACGAAAGGTTGTAACTGCCGTTAGCATTCATTTGCTTTTTCTCTTCGAGCGCCTTGCGATGTCGGTCCCAATATAATTAAAAAATCCGATATTCGCACATCATCTATCGACCCTCACTTGCCAAGCTTGGTCTTCAGATCTGCCAGCTCCGCCTTCAATTCATCAATCTGTTTCTGCTGTTCTTTGACCGCCTCAACTAAAACTGTACCCAATTTGACATAATCCATGCCGCTTGCATAACCGCTGCCGTCTTTTTCATAATAAACTATTTCGGGAATAATTTTACCAACATCCTCCGCGATCATTCCGATCTGATTTGTGCCGCCGCCATGCTCTTTTTTCCAATCAAAATAAACACCTTTTAGTTGCAAAACCTTGGCCAGCGCGTTTTCCAACGGCCTGATATTTTCTTTCCATCTGATAGAAGAAGCAAAATTAGAATTGCCGTGAGACGCATAAAAATCATTTTCCAGTCCATTTCCAACAACTCCAATCCAATTCGCATGCCCATAGACGCCGGTCCCGTGGGTACCTACGCCTACTCCCTCAACACCAAAACAACCAGTACTATCACCATACGACGATCCGACACCATAAACGCCGACCCCGTGGTCACCCGTGCCGTTCCCTCTAACCCCATTCGCTCCGTATCCTGTAACGCCGGCGTAGCCAGTTCCTCCCGTTTGATTAGCTGTTCCAACAATCGCATTGGCATCAGTATTCGTGACAATTAATGACCCGTCTTTTACCTCTAATTTAGAGGAAGGATTCGTTGTCCCGATGCCGACATTGCCGTTGGATTTTGCATAGATAGAGCTATTAGTGCCGTTGCGAATATTCGTATTCCCGCTATAATCCATTAAAATGTTCGCTTTTAATGAATCTCTTACTACTCCAATCCCTATTTGCGGATTGGTGGTCCCTCCCCAGGAGGTCTCGATCGCGGCGGTGGGGTTTCCCGAAGGTCCAAAATTGATCGCGCCTCCATTATTCGTTCCGGAGACTATATAAGTGGTCGGCGTCCCGCTTATATGCAGGTTTGTGTCAGGAGTTGTTGTCCCGATGCCGACATTGCCGGAAGGATTGATGAACAGCCGCGTTGCGCCTGCCGATTCATCGCGTAAGGAGAAGTTGTTCAGTGAATTACCCCCGACATCGGTTGAAATAGTCCACTTATTCGCACCGTTAGCTCTAAAAAGTATTCCTGCATTGAACGTCGTGTTTGTATTCAGCGCCAGATAAGGCTGCGCGCCTTCAATTATTTCGGCAATTTGATTGGATAACACGTGAAGCTTGGCTCCCGGAATAGAGGTCCCGATGCCGACACTGCCGGAAGAGTCGATGAAAACTTTTGCCGTCCGGGTGCCCGAAGTGGCGCCGGGAGAAAGCGCGATACCGCCGTATTCCCTTATTTCCACTTCATTGCTGGCGCGGTTAAATATGATCCGGTGATTGTCGTCCATTGATCTTATCTGCCCGTTATCCTGAAAGAACACTTCATTTGACGAAGACGCGTATTCGGCGCGGGATACCCGTATCCCTCCGGCCGCCGCGACATCCAATGGTTTTTGCGGGCTGGACTTGCCGATGCCGACATTGCCGTTTTTAAGTACCATTTGTCCGTGATCGCCCCCAAACCCGCCCGACGATCCGGCGGACCCGAAATTGAGCGTTTGGCCGCTATCCGCGGTCCAAATGCCGGCGTATGCGGTGTCTTTGAAGACAATGCCGCCGCCATAAGAACCCTCAAGAAATAGTGCACCCGCGACATTGGTGATCGGACTGAACACAGTACTGCTAATATCAAGCTTGCCGTTCGGGCCCGTCGTCCCGATGCCGACCCGGCCTTGATTGCTTGGATTTATGAAACAGTTGCCTTCCGCGCTCAATAATATATTTAAACTGTTAGCGCCGATGCCAAGTGAATTCGGATAAGGATTTTCAAAAAAATATCCCATTGCTACTGACCGGATTCCGCTGGCCGTAGTGCCATTCCCCATTGAAGTTGAATGAGCTCCGCTGGCGGTGGTACCAAGTCCCATTGCGGTTGAAACAACCCCGCTGGCTAAATTGCCATATCCCAGAGCAGTGGACCAGAAACCCTGAGCGGTAGTTTGATATCCCATAGCAACAGAAAAAAGTCCTGATGAAACCGTTGATTGTCCCATGCTTATTGTGCCATTTGACTCAATGGTCGCGACGGTAACGCCTGAAGAATTCAGGACCGTGAGACCGCTGGTACCGTTGCTTGTATCCAATTTCACCTGAACATTCGCGGCGAGGGAGGGGAGGGAAATAATTAATACAAAAAAGCAGGCCAAGCCGAGAAAATTAAATATGTTTTTTTTCATATGCTCTCCTTACGAAAACTCGCAAGCATATTGTAGCTTAGAAGATATTACTTGACAAGAGATGGCGAGATGGCGATTTATTGGGCTATTTCCCTAACCGATCTTCCAGCGGCTTTAGGCGGACCTTGAGTTTGTTGATATAATCCTATTTCCTAAACACATCCGGCTGCAGATACTCGCCTTTTTTAAACGGATTGTTCTTGCCTTTTTCTTCTTCCACGATAATAGGATGCTTCAGAGCGTAAGCATCTTTTCGTACGCCGGTAACCTGCCAGGAAACTTTCATTCCAGGTTTTCCTCCGGCTATCTTGAATTTATTGTTCTTGATTTCCTCTTTTATGTATAAAACCATTTGCATTCCGATTGGCGTAAGTTGATACCTGAAATCTCTGTTGAGCGCCTCAAAATAGGCCGGTAGCTCCACCAGAGCCTCGCCTTCTTTATTTAAAACTGTAACGCCATCATAGATATTCTTCATGTCCGGGCTTTCGACGAAGCTGTGGCGGAGTATCTTATTTTTGGGATCAAGGGGATGGTCCATAAGGAATGATCCCGTGTTTTTAGATAAATTACCATTAACATAAACATTCCCATCGAAAAGGCCTGCCCAAGTTGTGCTCGTGCCATGTACCCCAATATAGCCAGAAGTGCCAGATATTCCCTCAGACCCTCCACGTGCTTGAATGCCAATATCGGGGATAAAAAGTTCCGTATCCAACTTTAACATTTCCATTGACTTCAAGCTTTGTAGTCGGCGATGTCGTTCCGATGCCGACATTGCTAAAATGGTCCCAAAATAGAACGATATTTTGTGTGGGTGCCCCATAGGTCGTTCCCAGAGCTCCGCCGTAGTTGCCATAAAGGACAGGACCATCCACATTTACGCCAGCAAAGAGCTTTGAGGTACCGTACCAGCCGAGGCCATGGTAAGTATCACCCCTAAAATAAATATCTTTGTCGGTGATACGCATATCTCCAGCAATATCCAGCTTCACGCTTGGGCTCGTGGTCCCGATGCCGACGTTTCCACCCAAGATTGCCATCACATTAGGCGCGGATACAGTGCGCACAGTAGAATCCAATCCAAATCCAATTGAATTGTCACCAGAAACGATTATATTTTGGCCTATGGCGGTTGAAGTATTCCCATTCGCGGTCGTTCCTAATCCCATGGCAGTTGACCAGCCCCCATGAGCAAGCGTTTGTCTTCCCATTGCAATTGCGTCCAGACCTTCAGCTATGGTACTGCTTCCCATAGCGGTGGAAAATTGTCCCGTTGCTTTTGTGCTTCCTCCCATTGCGGTTGATGCACGAGCGGTGGCAATGCAATTTTCTCCCATTGCGGTTGAATTCAGACCTTCAGCGGTTGTACTGCTTCCCATCGCGGTGGAAAATTGTCCGGTTGCTTTTGTTTCTCCTCCCATTGCGGTTGCGGCGCGGGCTGTGGCATTGCAGTCTTCTCCCATTGCGACTGAACTGTTCCCACGGGCGATTGAACCGCCTCCCAATGCGACAGCGCTATAAGCCAACGCTTGTGTGACGGAACCCAGAGAAACGGCTCCGGATCCTGCTGCAGTTGCACCTTCGCCCATTGCAATAGCAGACGTTGAACTTGAAGTCGTATAATGTCCCATTGATATGGAATAAGAATTCGTGGCGGCCGTGCCGTAGCCGGCGGCCAGAGAGTAATTGCCGGTTGCGCTATTATTGTTCCCGATCTCCGCCCCTCCGCCGCTTGAAGTTACGACGGACAACTTTGCCCCAGGACTAGTGGTCCCGATGCCGACATTGCCGGCGTTAGCGATAGTTACCTTGTCGCCGCCGTTCTGATTTATGCTCAAACCATACCCGCTATTCTGATACACATACCATTTATTCGCATCGCCAGGCATCTCAAGAGAGAATCCGCCGCCATAGTTCGAATCAGACTGCTTCACAGCCAACCTTGAACCCGGACTAGTGGTGCCGACGCCAATCCTGCCGCTGACCGCTTCGCCGCTAACAAATAAAATAGGCGAGGTCCCGCCAAAACCGATCGCCAGTGAATTTGGATAATTATTTGTAAGGAGATGACTTCCATCCTGTCCTTTTCCTAAGACCATGTTGTTCCCGGGCCCGCCGGTGCTTACATATTCGCCGATAGCGATTGAGCCGGAGCCCCCTGCATTTACAACGTGCCCGATCGCGGTCGAATTGATGCCGCCGACCGTATTGGAATATCCAAGAGCAACGCCGTTGGCCCCGCTGGCAGAGGATGCCTGTCCTAATACAACTGAATTATTCCCGATATTCCCGTCATTCCATTCCGTTCCGTAAGTGGTCCCGGCCCTGAGCGCCGATTTTTTTGGATACCAGAGAAACCCGGTGGTGGCGCTGAGATTATATGATCTTCCCGAACCGACCGATCCGGTTGATAGAATCCCGCCCTTGGAATCAAAGTTAAAGGGTGAATTAAAAGCATTATCTTTAACCACAAGAGCGCTTGATCCGTCATTGCTGTCCAGGATCACGTTGACGTCGGCGGCAAAAGAATACGCGGATAAAAGGATCAGGAAAAGAGAAACGGGAAGAAAGTATTTAATTTTCATTTTATTCCTCCAGGCAATCAAGATATTATACATTAGAAATTGATTTATAAACAAATGAGAACAGATCTATTTGAAAATGAAGAGGTAAAGATTTATAATGATTTTATGACAGAACTGAAAAGACCAATCCCGATCGACCTCATTATCTTCGACTTCGACGGCACGCTGGCCGATTCGATCCCGGGAGCGGTGGCCGCGATCCAGGATATGCTCCGGGAGCTAGGTTATCCGCATAAGACCGCGGAGGAGATCGGAGAACATGTCGGTTTCGGAGAGGATCCGCTGGTCTCCGGGGCGATCGGGACTAAAGATCCGGACAAGCTAAAAGAAGCAACGAGGATCTATTTTAAGCATTATCTTGATAAATGGATAAAAAGCATAGAACTTTATCCGCACGTCCGCGAATTTTTGGAAAAATTCAAGCAAAAGAAGCTGGTGATCCTGTCCAATAAGAAAGAAGAGTTCATCCGGATCATTCTCAAGGACCACGGCATAGCGCGATATTTCAAGGAGATTTTGGGAGGGGATACCGCACCCTGCCTCAAACCCGATCCCTGCGAAGTGTTGAACATAATCAAACGGCATGGGGTAAAAAAGGAGAGAACGCTGTTCGTCGGCGACATGACGGTTGATATAAAGACCGGAAAGAACGCCGGTATTCTAACCTGC
>CAIYXV010000006.1 GCA_903930225.1 uncultured bacterium
GCAATAATGCCGATGCCCTTAGTGCTATTCTTACTGATCCAGCGCGAGAAAGTGATGCTTTAACTTATGTTAACTTATTGGATGCCAGAGAATTTGCCAGACGGTTAAGCGACCTGACCGGGAGGAAATTCAGGGTTCAAACTGAAGGGGAGTGGGTACAGGCGAGAGATAAATTATCAGGAAAGAATTGGACATGGACAGAAACAGAATTTAATGACCAAACATTTGTTCTCCGTCACCTGCTCCGTACCGAGCGCGTCAACCTCCCTGATCGTCGCATCAACGGCAACGCAGTTCGTCTTGTCGAGGACAAATAATTAAGCAATTATTCTGATCGCCGACTTTGACGATAAGAATATGGTAATTCCTCACACTTAAGTGTGAGGATTCGTTTTTATGATGGTTTAACAGCAGCCAGGCCGCCTTGCTTCCCAATTCCGCCCAAAAATGATAAAATTGTACCTCAATGAACTATATCTCCCTATACCGCAAATATCGCTCGCAAAATTTTGACGACCTGGTCGGGCAAAAGCATATTATCCAGACCCTAAAGAATGCGATCACGGGGAACCGCATCTCGCATGCTTACCTTTTTACCGGGCCGCGGGGAACGGGTAAAACTTCAACCGCCCGCATCTTTGCCAAAGCGCTCAACTGCAAGGAAGGGCCGACCGCGTCGCCCTGCCTCAAGTGCGACCAGTGCAAAAAGATCCGCGACGGCAACGCGGTCGACGTGATCGAGATCGATGCCGCGAGCAACCGCGGGATCGACGAGATCCGCGATCTGCGCGAAAAGGTAAGATACGCGCCGATCGAAGGCAAATACAAGGTTTACATCATAGACGAAGTCCACATGCTGACGCCGGAGGCGTTCAACGCTTTATTGAAAACGCTCGAAGAGCCGCCGTCGCATGTGATCTTTATCCTGGCGACGACCGAACCGCAAAAAGTTCCCATCACGATCGCCTCGCGCTGCCAGCGGCTCGATTTTGAGAGAATAAAACTTTCAGAAGTAAAAGAACAGCTTTTGAAGATCGCCAAAGCCGAGGGTTTTACGATCGATGAGAAAGCGCTTGATGCCGTGGCCCGGTCGGGCGAGGGCAGCATGCGCGATTCGATCTCGCTTTTGGACCAGCTGGTCTCTTTTGCCGGGAACAGCATCACTTTTGACGACGTGGTGACGCTGCTCGGCTCCGCCGACGAAGATATGCTTTTTGACCTGTCCGACGCCCTTCATAATGGAGCAGATGCCAAAGCGCTCGACCTTTTGCGCAAAGGCATCGATGAGGGACGCAGCGCCCCGCAGGTCGCGAAGGACCTGATCAACCACTTCCGCAATCTGATGTTCGCGAAAGTCGGAGCGGTCGATTCGCTGGAGCTGACAAAGGAATACCAGCAGCGCCTGCTCGCGCAGGCCAATGGTATGGACATTGAGAGCATAAAGGATATCCTGCGCGCGCTTTCCCGCGCCGAACTGGACATGCGGTGGCATCCCCACGCGCGGCTGGTTCTAGAGGTTGCGCTGCTCGAGGTAATGCAGTCCCGGGGAACTACGGAGGTCAAAGCGGAGGCGAAAAAAGAGGCCGTGAATATGGTGCGTCCCGCGCCGGCGGCCGCGATCCCGGCCAAAGCGCCGGAAGTCCATCATGTTGACGCCGACAGCCGGATCGTGCATATCAAGTCAAAGTGGGACGAGATCCTCGCGAAAGTAAAAAAGCAGTCGCCCTACGGATTCGTTTCGCTGCACGAGGGCGAGCCGGTCGAGATAAACGGCAAGGGAAGACTTGTGATCGGTTTCAAAAAAGGGTACGCTTTCCATAAGGAGCGCCTGGACGAAGAGAGAAATAAAGCGGCCGTCGAGTCGGCGATCAAGGAAGTTATCGGGGAAGATATCGGGATCGAAGGCGCGATAATGGACGGCAAGATAGTCAAGCCGCAGGTCTCGATCGATCTGGTGCGTGAAGTATTCGAAGGAGGGTAATAAAATGGCATTCGGACAATTCGGCGACATGGTAAAACAGGCCCGCGATCTTCAGAACAATTTAAAGAAAGTAAAAGACGAACTTTCTAAAATGAGGTATGAGGCCGAGGTCAACGGCGTGATCGTGCTGGTGAGCGGGGAAATGGATATTATGGAGGTCAGGGTCAACCCGGGCGTCGATCTTAACAAAGCGGTTTCATCGTTCAAAGAAGCGGCCAACCGCGCGCTTAAAAAATCAAAGGACGACGCGGCGGAAAGGCTGAAGGCGGCGACCGGAGGGATAAAGCTTCCCGGAATGTGAGCATGATAGAATATTCCGTTACATTTAAGAAACTAATAGACGAGCTAAAAAAACTGCCGGGCATCGGCCCCAAGTCCGCGCAGAGGATCGCTTTTTATATCCTTGAAACCGCGCCCGCCGCAGCTAAGGAGCTGGCGGGGGCGATCGTTGACGCCAGGGAAAAGCTAAAGCATTGCTCCGTTTGTTTTAACGTGACCGACCAGGACCCCTGCGCGATCTGTTCCGACCAGTCGCGCGATCGGAGCATCATGTGCGTGGTGGAGGAGCCGAAAGACCTGATCGCGATCGAGCGGACCCGCGAGTTTAACGGCTCGTACCACGTGCTGGGCGGCGTGATCTCTCCGCTCAACGGGCTGGGGCCGGAGAACCTGCGCATCAAGGAACTGCTCGGCCGGGTCCGGTCCGGGGTCAGGGAAATAGTGCTGGCGCTCAATCCCACCACCGAAGGCGAAGCGACCGCGATGTATTTAATGAGGATTTTATCGCCGCTTGGTGTTAAAATAACCAGGATCGCGTACGGGCTGCCGATCGGATCGGACCTGGACTACGCGGATGAGGCTACTCTAATGAAGGCATTCGAGGGAAGGAGAGAGGTAAATGTTTAAAAAGTATCTGAGCATTACAGCCCTGGTGCTGCTCCGTCCGATCCTTTTTTTCAGCAAACTGCCGGCCGGTGACTGGAAGGACGAGCCGGTGTCGTTCTGCGCGGCGGTAAGCTGGGTCATAAGCTTTTTCCTGGCGGGCGTAGTATTTATCAACCAGCTGCTGCCGGTCGGGCTGACCATCTGGGTTGAAGTGACGGGTTGGAAACTGATCCTGATCGCGCCGGTGGCAATAGTGCTCACGCTCATGTTCTTCGCGATGGTCTTTTCCATTATCGGAGTGATCATCATGGCGGCCCTGCTCCTGCTTTTTTATGTTTTGGGCTGGCTGCTCCATTATGGCGGACAGATGATGGGCGGGTTGGCCGACAGCCGCTTAAGCATCAAGGCCTCGCTGTATTCTAGCTCCGCGGCCCTGATCATGGTCCTGCCTGTTTTAACGATGGTATTCTCAAAACAGGGGCTTTTGGACTTTACAAATTTTGAAATTGGGTATAACATAGTTTACAGCCTTTTTGTGGTCTATATTTACGGATTAATGGCGATCGCCTCGCGGAAGATACAGGGGATAGAAAGGTGGAAGGCGTTCACCGCCGCGCTTCTCCCCGCCGCATTGTTGGTAATTTTCGGGATAATCATGGGCGCCATGATCCTGCCAAAATTCCAGAATTGGGTGATATAAGGGAACTAAGCCGAGAATAAATTCTCGCTTAAAATTTAACCGCGAATTCATTCGCGGGCGGAAAGGTAAGGAAATGAGTAAACAAAAGATTCTTGAGATCCGGTGGCACGGCAGAGGCGGACAGGGGGCCAAGACCGCGGCATTGCTTTTCGCGGACGCGGCTCTGACCTCGGGGAAATTCGTTCAAGCTTTCCCGGAATACGGCCCGGAAAGGATGGGTGCTCCGGTCGCATCGTTCAACCGCATTGCCGACCAGCCTATCATGCAGCATTGCGGGGTTACCGATCCTAAGATCGTGGTGGTGCTTGATCCATCGTTGATCGGAAAAGTGAACGTCACGCAGGGCATGCCCGATGACGGCATTATAATCGTGAACACCGCCGAATCCCCTAAAGATGTCAGATCAAACCTCAAATTGAAAGGATCAAAAGTGTTTACCGTGGACGCTTCCGGCATTTCGAAAGCGGCCATCGGCCGGGACATACCGAACACCCCGATGCTGGGCGCATTGCTTAAGGCGTCCGGCTTGCTTGATTACAAGCAGACGGTCGAAGAGACCAGAAAGAAACTGCAGAAAAAATTTGCCAGCAAGCCCGAAGTGGTAGAGGGCAACATCAAGGCGATCGAGCGCGCGTATGAGGAGGTCAAAGGTGAGTAAGTTAATGGGATGGAAAGAGCTTCCTCCCTGTGATCAGCTCAAGGCGTCGACCGCGGAGGAGTTTGAGACCGGGGACTGGAGACTGGGCGAAAAACCGGTCTGGCACCCCGAAACGTGCATACAATGTCTGATCTGCTGGATATCCTGTCCGGATTCCGCGATCACGGTCAAGGACCAGAAGATGACCGGGATCGATCTTAAGCACTGCAAGGGCTGTGGCATCTGCGCCCGTGAATGCCCGACCAAGTCAAAGTCGATCACTATGGAAAGGGATAAATAATATGGCAGTAGTAGCAAAGACCGGAAATGAAGCCATGGCCGAGGCCATGCGCCAGATCAATCCTGATGTAGTTGCCGCGTATCCTATCACTCCCGCGACCGAGATCGTCATGATCTTCGCCCAGTTTGTCGCTGACGGGCTGGTCGACACCAATTATATCCCGGTGGAATCAGAGCACTCGGCCATGTCTGCCTGCGTCGGGGCGGCGACCACCGGCGCCCGGGTGATGACCGGCACCTCATCGCAGGGATTAGCGCTAATGTACGAGATCCTGCCGATCGCTTCGGGTTTGAGGCTTCCCATAATAATGTGCGACGTCAACCGCGCGATCTCCGCGCCGATCAACATCCACTGCGACCATTCGGACACGATGGCCGCCCGGGATTTCGGATGGATCCAGATCTTTTCGGAAAACGCGCAGGAAGCATACGATAACCTGCTTCAGGCGGTCAGGATCGCGGAAGACCCCCGGGTACTGCTCCCGACGATGGTGACGACCGACGGGTTTATCATCAGCCACGGCATGGAAAGAATGGAAATGCTCGAGGACGCGCAGGTAAAGGAATATGTCGGGGAGAAAAAACCGGCCTATTCGATCTTGGACCTTGAAAACCCCAAAACCATCGGAGCGCTTGATTTTACCGATTATTACTTCGAGCACAAAATGCCGCTGGTCCAGGCGATGAAGGACTCCAAGCAGGTCATCCTTGAGGTCGGCCGCGATTTCGGCAATAAATTCGGAAGGGAATACGGGTTCTTTGAGAAGTATAAGATGGATGACGCGGAACTGGTGATGGTTGCGCTCGGTTCGACCTGCGGCACGGCGAAGGTGGCGATCGATGAATTAAGAGAGCAGGGGATCAAGGCCGGATTGCTTAAGATCCGGGTGTTCCGTCCATTCGCGGCGGAAGAGATCGCCAAAGAACTGGCCGGAAAGAAAGCGGTCGCGGTAATGGACCGTTCCGATTCTTATAACACTCAGGGCGGGCCGGTGTTTACCGAGGTGCGTTCCGCGCTGTACGGCACAAGCAATGCGCCGAAAATGATCAATTATATCTACGGGTTGGGCGGACGCGACATCAATGTCCCACAGCTTAAGAGCGTGTTTACCGATCTTTCAAAAATAGACAAGATGCCGGAAATTAATTATCTGGGAGTGAGGGAGTAATATGGCAACGCTAAAAGAACTTTCAACTAGAAAAGACCCGCTGTGCGGCGGGCACCGCGCCTGTTCCGGATGCGGTTTTCCGCAGATCGTCCGCATGATATGCATGGCGTCGAAAGATCCGGTGGTCGTGGTTTCCGCTACCGGTTGTCTTGAGGTCGTCACCACCATTTTCCCGTATTCCGCCTGGACCGTTCCTTTTGTGCATAACGCGTTCGAGAACGCGGCGGCCACCATGTCCGGCATCGAAGCCGCATACCGTGCCCTGTCTAAAAAAGGAAAAGTTTCAAAAAAGATCAATTTCATCACTTTCGGCGGCGATGGCGGCACATATGATATCGGCCTGCAGTCGCTCTCCGGTGCGATGGAAAGAGGGCATGACATGCTCTATGTCTGCTATAACAACCAGGCATACATGAACACCGGCGTCCAGCGCTCCGGCGCGACCCCGATCGGCGCCAACACGACCACCGAGCCGGTGGGAAAGATCAAACAGGGAAAGATGGAAAAAAGGAAAGACTTAACCGAGATCATGGTCGCGCATAATCTTCCATACGTCGCGCAGGCCACGGTCGGGTATTGGTCTGACCTTACCCGGAAAGCGGAAAAGGCTTTTGCCGTTACCGGTCCCAAGTTCATCAACGTGCTTCAACCCTGCCGCTTGGGATGGATCTATAAGCCCGAGGACACGATGGTGATCGCCCGGCTGGCGGCGGAAACCTGCTTCTGGCCGCTCTACGAGGTTGAGAACGGTAAATACAAGGGAACCTTCAAGCCAAAAGACAAGAAGCCGGTAGTGGATTTCTTAAAGTCGCAGGACCGGTTCCGCCATTTATTCAAGCCGCAGAACGCAGCTATGCTGGAGGATATCCAGAAAGAGATCGATGTGAACTGGGAGAAACTTTTGTCCAAGGAGGGAAAGTAATGAACAAGAAACAGCTGGCGGGAAAAGTTTCAAAAGAGACCGATCTTACCAAGGCGGAAGCCGAAAAGGTGATCGACGTCGCGCTCAAGAAGATCGAGGAATCCCTGATCCAGGGTGAAAAGGTGCGCCTGGTCGGGTTCGGCAATTTTCTAGTAAGGACCCGCGCCGGCCGCGTCGGACGCAATCCGCAGACCGGGGAAAAGATCACGATCGGCTCGACCAAGACCCCGGCGTTCGTTCCGGGCATCAATCTTAAAGCCGCAATTAAAGGTAAATGAAAGTAAAGGCCAAAGACCCGGATATATCTGCGCTCCTGGATGTGATCCCCGGGAAGATCGTTGCCGCGGTTGAGGCCACGGTTGATTTCGCAAAGCTCATCGAAGTTGTCCTTGACCTCGGCAAACAGCCGGAAGCCAGATTCAGCAATGAAAAGGTCATCTATATCAAAGGCAGCCCCGTTACCCAGGCGGATATCGATTACGTTACCTCAAAGACCGGCCAGTTCACCTCCGACAACCGCGCGGGGATAGAACGCACGCTCCATCGCATATCGGCCATCCGCAACCGCGTCGGCAAGATTATCGGACTCACCTGCCGGGTAGGAAGATCGATCATTGGCACGATCGACATTATCCGCGATGTCGTTGAATCCGGAAAGAATACCCTGTTCCTCGGCCCGCCCGGCATCGGCAAGACCACAAAATTAAGAGAAGCGGCCCGGGTTCTCTCTGAACAGTTCGAAAAAAGGGTGATCGTGGTCGATACCAGCAATGAGATCGCGGGCGACGGCGACATTCCCCATCCGGGGATCGGGCGCGCGCGCAGGATGCAGGTCCCGTCCCCGGACCGCCAGCACGCGGTAATGATCGAAGCGGTCGAGAACCACATGCCGGAGGTCGTGATCGTCGACGAGATCGGCACCGAAGCCGAAGCCCAGGCCTGCCGTACTATAGCGGAGCGCGGCGTTCAGCTGATCGCGACCGCGCACGGCGTGACGCTCGATAACCTGGTCTCAAACCCGACGCTTTCCGACCTGGTCGGGGGTGTGCAGACGGTGATCCTGGGTGATGAAGAGGCCAAACGGCGGCACACGCAGAAAGCGATACTGGAAAGAAAAGCGCCGCCAACATTTGATATTTTAATCGAGATCCAGGAACGCGATAAATTCGCCATTTACCATGACGTGGCGAAAGCGGTAGATACTCTATTGAGAGGCAAGGTCCCGACGCCGGAGATCAGGGTCAGGTCGAAAGAGGGGAAGATAGAGATCCAGCCGGCAAAGGAAGAGATCCCCGAACTGACGCCGGAAGAAGCGGAACGGATAATCGAGGAAAAAGACAAGGGGCCGCTGTGCATTTATCCGTTTGGCATTAACCGGGGAGAGCTGGAGAGGTCTTTGCGGGTGCTCGGCATTCCCGCCGTGACCGCCAACAACCTCGACGAGGCGGACATGGTGCTCACAGTCAAGAGCAAGGCCCGTCCGACCACCAAGATCATGCAGTCGGCGGAAGAGCGCAATATTCCCGTCCATGTCATAAAGAAGAACGTGTCGAACGCGATCATGAAGTTCCTGAAGTTCTATTTTAAGGTAAGCCGCGAAGAATCTGACGAAGCGGCATTGCTGGAAGTAGAAACAGCGATTAGTCAGGTCAGGCAAACTAAAAGGGCGATTGACATTAATCCACAAAACGCGTATATCAGACGACTCCAGCACCAGAAGGTACAGGAGTCCGGGCTCGAGTCCGAATCGATCGGAGAGGATCCCAGGCGCAGGCTGAGGATCTATCCTCAAAAATCAGGAAGATAGTCTGTCAACGAATAGGACAACGAATAAACGGATGCGGGATATTCGTTTATCCCTGCCTGCCGGCAGGCAGGCGTTTAATATTCGTTGATAGTAATGGAGTAAGGGAGGTAACAAATGAGCCAAGAAGCCTCGGGTGCTTACCAGCGGACCATCGCTCTTGTTTTTGCGGCGATCATACTGATCCTGACTTTTTTGATCATCCGTCCCTTTCTGGTGGCCATCCTTTCGGCCGCCGCTCTGTCTTACATATTCTATCCGTTGTATAAAAGACTGCTCGGCCGCATGCCTGGGACGGTAGCGTCGATCATCACCTGTACGGTCATTATTCTGATCGTTCTGATCCCGACCATTGTCGTGACCTCGGTTGTGACCTACGAGTTGAAGGGTGGATACGCGTTTTTCCAGAGCGTGCTTAATTCCCCGGACTCGACTCTGTTAAAGATCGTGCCCAACCTTGACCGGTTCTTTGGCGGGCCCGAACAGTTAAAGTCCATAATGTCCGATGTGTCCGGACAGTTGATCGATTGGGTGCAGGGAATGTTGAGCCGGATCCCCAACCTTTTTATCAGCATTCTGGTCACGATCTTCTCTATCTACTATTTTCTCAAGCATGGGCCGGATATTTATGAATTTTTCAAGAACCTGCTTCCCTTGCCAAAAGACAGATACTCGCAGATCCTCGCGCGTTTTGACAACTTGAGCCGGGGGATGATAATGGGGCAGATAGTTGTGGGATTGGTACAGGGAGTGCTGGCCTGGGCCGGATTCCTTTTTATCGGCGTACCCAATCCTGTATTGTGGGGATTCCTGACCGCGCTGATCTCGATCATCCCCATGCTGGGAGCGGTCATGGTCTGGCTGCCGATCGATCTTTATCTTCTGGCGGTAGCATATACGTCCACCGGGGAATACTGGAGGCCGATCGCGCTTTTACTGTACGGCAGCCTGGTAGTGAGCACGATCGACAATTTCTTAAAGCCTAAGATAGTGGGCGATCGCGCCAATATCCATCCGCTGGTCATTTTATTTGGCATCCTCGGCGGCATCCAGCTTTTCGGCATCCCCGGGATCCTGATCGGCCCGCTGGTCCTGGTCCTTTTTGACCTGGTCCTCGATATTTACCGCGAAAGCTTATAATCGTTTAATCGTTCATGTCTTATTTTTTTTCTTCCCTTTTTCTTTGTCATGATACAAAGAAAAAGGGATAAAAAGAAAGATCTAGGCGATTTCTATTGTTCTCCTCCCTTTCCCCCGACCACTTGCCACCTCCCCAAGCTCGCTCCGGGAAATTAAGCGGAGCTCGCAAAGGTCCCCCGACCACCACCCAAAATAATGAAAGAGAAATCGCCGGACATTATATTTTTAAAATGTGACCTTCGTGGGGTGTTACATAATAGGGAGGGGTGGAGAGCTGCGGAGCGATTTGCACGAAGGGGCGGGAGTTTTGGGGCGGCCAATGGGTGCAAAAGCGGAGCAGCGAGGGCTTACGAAGGTTAAGGGGGTTTCTAGGGGCACAGCCCCTAGATGATTTCTTTTCATCCCCTTTTCTTTGACATACAAAGAAAAGGGGACAATAAATGCCAAAAAAGAAAGAGAAAAATAAATGGCTATGTCTTATATGTTAGGTGCCGAATCCAGTTTGGATCGTCCCGTTTGGGGTGATCGCTTCGATAATGGGCCCCGCGCGATTCGGTCCGGTCAAGCGCGGCGCGGGTTATCAATTTGGCCGCCAGCAGCATGTTCATCAGCTCCTGCTCTTCGAACGATATCGGAGCATTCCCGATCTGCTTTTCCACAATTTCCAATCTATGGAGAGCGGCGTTTAGGGTTTCGGCCGAACGGATAATGCCGGTTCCCTGCCACATCGCGCTCTTGATCACCAGCTTGTAGCGTTGGATCTCAACTTCTTTGAGCTTTGAGCTTTCAAACTTCGGGGCGTCAAGCTTGATATTGGAGTTGAATTCAAAGTCCATAATCTGCAATCTCGCGGAAAGCGCCGCGCGGTGGCCGAAGACCAGTCCGTCAAGCAGGGAGTTGCTTGCCAGCCGGTTCGCTCCGTGCACTCCCAGCGACGAACATTCTCCCGCGGCGTAGAGCCCATGGATATTCGTTCTTCCTTCAAGGTCGGTCCTGACCCCGCCCATGGAGTAATGCGCGGCGGGAGCGACC
The DNA here is from genome assembly GCA_903930225.1 of uncultured bacterium. Taxonomy (GTDB): domain Bacteria; phylum Margulisbacteria; class WOR-1; order XYC2-FULL-46-14; family WPAF01; genus CAIYXV01. The sequence continues at coordinate 10,571 of CAIYXV010000006.1, forward strand.
GGGATATTATCCCTGGTTATGTCGAGCCCGCGCTCCAGGCAGGTCTTATAAATAAGCGGGAACCGCTTGGTGATCTTTTCGGCACTGATCCCGACAAGGCTTAGGTAAACATGGTCGGCCCCGGTCGCTCTCATTTCTTCGAAGATCGCGCGGGAAACGACATCCCGCGGCGCCAGCTCCATTTTAACGTGATATTTTTCCATGAACCGCTCGCCGCGGTTGTTGAGCAGTATCCCGCCTTCGCCTCTGACCGCTTCAGAGATCAAGAACTGGGGGAGGGCGACAATGTCGCTGAATTCGGTGAATTGAACCAGGGCGGTGGGGTGGAACTGGATGAATTCCATGTCCTGCACTTCGGCTCCGGCGCGGTAAGCCATGGCCACTCCGTCGCCCGTGGCTACGGTCGGATTGGTGGTATAAAGATAAACCTGGCACAGGCCGCCGGTGGCAAGGATGGTCGCTTTGGCAAGGTAAGTTTTAACCTCCCCGGTCTTTAGATCCTGCGCGTGGACGCCCAAACAGCGGCCGTTCTCGATGATCAGGCTGATCCCGGGGGTTTCCGCCGCCACTTCGGCCAATCCTTCTTTTAATAAGGTGTAACCAAGTGTTTTTTCGATCTCCATGCCGGTCTGGTCGCCGGCGTGAAGGATCCTTCTTCTTTTGTGCGCGCCCTCCAGCGCCAGGGCAAATCCGCCGCCGCCTTCGGTCTCGGCCCGGTCGAACTGCGCGCCCATCTGGATCAGTTCTTTTACTCGGTCAACGCCTTCATTCACCAGAATGCGGACGGCTTCCTCGTCGCATAGGCCGGCGCCAGCATCCAGCGTATCTTCAAGATGGTAAAGGGTTGAATCTTTTATCTGGTCGATCGCGGCGGCGATACCGCCCTGGGCTTTTTCCGTGGCCGATTCGCCGATCCGGCCTTTGAGCAGGACGGTCACTTTGCAGAATTTGGAAGCGGTAAGAGCGGCCCTCAATCCGGCGATGCCTCCGCCGATGATCAGAATGTCGCTTTTTTCTATCATTTTAAAATTATACTCTGATTGACAATACGCTTCAACAATGCGAAAATAATCTCATGAACGAAATGGCGGCGAAGATGGCGCAATTCACCAATTACAGCCCGTTTTTCAAGGGGCCGGGGCTGATAATTCTTGGGATCGCGGCACTGCTTTTTGCTTATTTCATGAAGAAAAAATGGAACGAGCCGAATAGTTTTGGCTTCTATCTGTTTATCGCGGTTGGGGCCATTATCTTAGTTTACGGCTTAATTATCTTGCTCTTTCGCCCGAACTGGTGGGCACTACCTTACTGAAATAAATTCCAAATGACAAATCCCAAATATCAAACAATTCCAAATATTTAA
>CAIYXV010000007.1 GCA_903930225.1 uncultured bacterium
GAAAGATCGATCGCGACCACGAACCGCAACTTTGTCGGCAGAATGGGACATCCCAAGTCGGAAGTTTATTTATCTAATGTAGCGGTAGCGGCGGCGTCCGCGGTGGCGGGCCATATCGTTAGTCCGGAAGACCTATAGTAATGAAAGCAAGATTTCGGTTTATCTAAGTAATACTGAACGGCAACGGATGTTGTGTTGGGGTACATTGTCAGCGCAAAGGGTCCATAAAATTAGCAATAACCGGTCCGAGCAATTCTAGCAGACATCATATTTGTGAATCTTAACCAAGCAGTTTCCTCAATTAAAGGAAGAGCATCTTCTTTAACTAAAATGCTTGCTTCGAAAATCCTGCTTCTTTCCACTGCAATCCTATCTCCTTTTATACTCTTCACTTCCGCTTTTAAACAAAACCGATAATTACCAGAGCCATCATAAAGTTTATGACACGAATAAATCGATTTCAAAAATCTTTCCAGGCCAATGGGAGGCAATTTGGCCAAGTCCCTTACATGTGTTATAGACCAATCTCCATTAGTAAACTTAAGAGTGACTAACCCTTGAAGATGATGTTTTACGACATATCCAGTACCAGTTGTATTCTGAACTCCTACTGTGGACGCCTTACCATCCAACATTTTTTCCTCCTGTGGGTTTACCCTTCTATATAAATATCGTTAAAATGAAAACAGGATTTCAACTGAATGAATATTTTTTGTCGGCAGAATGGGACATCCCAAGTCGGAAGTTTATTTATCTAATGTAGCGGTGGCGGCGGCGTCCGCGGTGGCGGGGTATATCGTCAGTCCTGAAGACCTGTAACTTACCCCTTCTTTGATTTCTTCAACGCGTCCTTGACAATTACAACCCTGATAATTAAACTAAATCATAATCATATGAGAAATATCATCTTCCCGTTTTTTGTCGCCGCGCTGTTGTCAGCCTCGCTCGCATCCGTTTCGCACGCGGGGGAAGCAAAAGGTAAAATGAGCACCCAGGGAAAGACGGTCGAGCTAAAGTACGCTTATGCCCTGGCCTATAACAATGAAGAAGGATTTATAGAAAAACCGGTCCTCCGCATAGCTTTGACGGACCGGGAGATACCGATCGAGACGCTGTCGGGTCCGATGACCGATGATTTAGATACGCTGGCCCGTAAGGGAAAAGTTGCCGGCATCCTGATCAAGCTTGACCCGGTGAAGTTGTCCAAGGGAGGGGTTCAGGGGACGATCCTTTATCCTCCCAATGATCCGAGGAAGTCGCTCCCGTTCTTTTCGGCCGCCGGGAATGACACCGGGTTCGAAAAGATCGAGCTGGCCGGTGGGAATGTCAAAGGCAGTGTAACGTATGCGTTCAAGGGCGAAGATCTCCCCTCTTTTGATTTTGACGTCACTTTCACCGCGCCGGTCGTAAAGGACAAAGTAACCGCCAAACTGACCGGCGCCCAGGCGCTCAATTCCCCGCAGTTAAAAGCGCTCCTTGCCTATCAAACCGCTATAAAGAAGGGTGATTTTGACGCTGCGCGAAAGCTAGCGACAACCGACGGCTTTAGCCAGCTCGACGCGTATATCGCGCAGGCTGGGAAAGCCGCTGTAATGGAAATGATGAAGTCGGAACCGAGCGCGGAAGAATTAAAAAGGCAGGTACGCGGGGTATTTCTGCGCGGGACCAGCGCTTATATTGTTTTAAAAGGCGCGGCCGGCAAGTCATTAGAGAAGTTGGTCCAGAGCGGAAAAGATTGGAAGATCGACTGAGGCCCGATCAGCAAATAAAATCCGGGGGTATTATTATGCCAATTAGATCGATCGTTGCTTTATCTCTTGTTTTTTTTCTCGGCCTCTGCGTCATCAAATCTGAATGCCAAGGAGCGACAAAAATGAACGACAAAAAACTAATCTATCAGGCGACCTGGAGCGGCGCGAATGTTAACGGGAAGATAAAGATCAACGGCGTGGAGCTTAGCGCCATCTCGGCGGCAAATGATATGGGAACGGTCCCGTTGAATGTCTGGCTGATCGGGAAAAACGAGGTCCAGGTTGAATTGGCTAAGATTAATCCGGCTGAACAGGCGGAGTGTTCGGTGGCGGTTTCGGCGCTAACGCCGGGAGAGCCGACCTCTACCAATGAAAAGGGAAACCTTATTTCCCTGCTCATAACCAACAAAGATCTGTCCAAAACTTTTAAGGTCAGTAAATATTTTAACTCCGCGCTCGATTTCAGCTCTCATTTGATAAGTTCCGGCCCGAAGCCCGGGGAAAAGGAACTGCTCGATTACGCGGGAGAGATCTATCGCCTCTTTGCCGCCAAAGATAACCGCAGTCTGCTTAAGGAATTTGCCCCCAAGCTCAAAGACTATGCATCGGGGTTGTATCAGAACGATCTGGAGAAGCAGTTTGAGTCGTATTTGAAGGATGAACTCTTTAAGTCTCAACTTGAAAAAGTGAATACCGCCAGCTTAAAAGCGGTCAAGGCCGGCCCTACTCTTGCGCTCTGGCACATAATGGACGGCAATAAAGAATTTATCCGGACCGTCTCCGCCGCCGGCGATCTATCCGAACTCCCGATCTACATCGGGATGTTTGAGGGGAAATTAAAAGTTATCAGATAACTTTCAGGCGCTTTTTGGTCCCACAAACGCCTTGACCGCTTCCATTATGTCTATCGGCACAGCAATAACTACTGTATTTGAAGCGGTTGGACCGAGGCCGTCGATTGTCTGAAGAGTGCGCAGCTGCATGGCTCCCGGGCTTGCCGCCATGGTATGAGCCGCTTCTGCTAGATTGAAAGCCGCGAGCTTGTCGCCTTCGGCCTTGGTAATGGTGGCGCGTTTTTCTCTTTCGGCCGATGCCTGCCGGGACATCATCTTCTTGAGCTCTTCCGGCATATCGATATCCTGTATCTTGATATTGGTGATCTCAAGCCCCCAGTTCTTGCTCTCGGCCAGGACGATCTTTTCGATCTCCTCGCCGATCTTCTGCCTCTCCGCCAGGAGTTCGTCGAGCGTCATTCCGCCCACCACGTCGCGCAGGGTGGCCTGCGCGTAATTGGAAACGGCGTATGAATAATCCTGCACCTTGATGATCGCGTCATCGGGGGCGACCACCTTGAAGTAAAGGACGGCGTTGATCGAAACCGGGACGTTATCCTTGGTGATGACCTGCTGTTTGGGGATATCGAGCGTCTGGATGCGCGTGTCGATCATGGCCACGCTGTCGATTATCGGTATAATGAGAAAGAGCCCCGGGCCCCTGAGGCCACTGAACTTTCCGAGGCGGAAGACCAGGCCTTTTTCCCATTGGGCGGCGATGCGGGCGGCGGACGAGATTATCCAGGCGAGGATGAACGAAACGATCTCGAAAAAGGTAAACACCGCGCTGCTGCTGGTAGCGGCGTAGGCCGAAAACGACAATACCGTCCCGACCAGAAGCAAACCGAAAAATATAAGCGTTGCTACTCCGTTGAACATTCTGACCACACTCCCTCTATGATATGCGTATCTTTTAGCCGGGGCGCCGGCGTCCTGGCCCGCTGCGAGCTCGGTGATGATATCTGAGTCAGCCATGGGGGAATTATAGCATGTTTTGCTTTAATGTTTTTATTCTTTTAATGCTTAATCCTGAATTAATAATGCCGAATGAAAAATGCCTAACTTTAGGCATTCTTTCTGCAATTTTTTAATGCATCAATACTTCCCAACCGTTTGACACCCAAAGATGTTGATGAGAAAATGACTGCCGACATGAAGAAAGCGCTCATTATTCTGATAATCGCCATTCTGGCCCTGGCCGGGTACCTTTTAGTTACCCGCACCACCTCTTTCCACGAGTATCGCGATCCTGCTTTGGGCTACCGCTTTGAGCTGGCGCGTGATTTCGGAGGATCGCTCGGCTGGCTCAAGCCATCGGATTCCGACATTGAAAAAGGGGTCATCACTTCGCTCGGTTACGAGGACGGATTATTCCTTCAGATCTACCGGCCGGTCAAAGGGCAAGCCGTGGATTTTGCTGATGTGGGGAAACAGGTATATAAGAACGGGATGAAGCATGACCGTTCGAGGTATTATCGTGATGGGCAATTCAGCAAAGTCGGCGGTGAGCGGGCGTTTATTTTTGACACGCAGGTAAAATTCAACAGCAAAGATAATGATTACGAATACTGGGCGGCGGACAAGATATTCGACCC
>CAIYXV010000008.1 GCA_903930225.1 uncultured bacterium
GCTGAACCTCTCGCTTTACCAGGAAAACCTGGGCGAGATGACCCTGCTTTTATCGCTTAAAAACGGCCTGGTTTCAGTTCAGATTGCCGCCTCGCTTCCCGGGGCCAAAAAGATACTTGAAGACAATTTATTTGAACTTGAATCTGCCCTGAAAAATGCTAGAATAAGCCTTGGCGATCTTAAGATCGTGGAGGTCAACCATGGCAATAATCCCGAGTCCGACAGTTAACTTTGGCCCGTACGGAAACACCGGCACTTTAGACATATCAAAATTCTCGCGCACCGGATCAGCCTATACCAACACCGATACTTTTCAGGTGTTTTTACAACAGAACATGCAGAACGATTTCGACATACTCTTCGGGGACGAACAGACCAACGCCAACGCATCAGTACTGGGCGAGAACAGCATTTTCAATTCATCTCCTAATTCCAATTCACCTTTTTACGGAGGCAATATCTCAAACTCCTCTTACCCTTCGGACCTGGCGGGGTTAACCAATTCCTCGGGAGTGTCTCCCGCGCTCGAGATGATCGCCCGCGCCAACCTTATCGGAAAGAACGTTGACGCGATCGACCCGACAACCAGGAAAACGTTCTCCGGGAAAGTTCAAAGCGTCAGCGTCGAGGGTGGTATAATATTGATCAACGTGGACGGCGTATCCGTTCCACCGGAAAATCTCTTGAAAGTCACCGGATAGGAGGAAAATCCAATGCTTGAAGTCATGACCCAGGCAATGAACGCGATCCAGGCCTATAATTCCGCTCTGCAAGTGCATTCCGCCAATATTGCCAATATGTCGGTCACCGGATACAAACGGCTCGATCCGTCTTTCCAATCGATATTTGAAAAAGCCATGCGAATGGGGACCGCTGCTTCCAATACCACCGGAGGGACCAATCCGATGCAATTGGGGCAAGGGGTTGCGCTCTCAAACATAGCGATCGACATGTCCCAGGGAACGTTCGTTCAGGGAAATTCGATCGACTGCGCCATTACCGGCCGTGGATTTTTCATCGTAAGCAACGACGGCGGCCAAACCTATCAATACACCAGGTCGGGCAAATTCAGCATTGATTCCAACGGCAACCTGACCACCCCGAGCGGGCTTCCGGTATACGGGCTTTCCGGCAACGGATTAAACCAGATCTCCGGACTTACCGGCGCGGCAACCGATTACAGCTGGGACGGCGCCGGCAACTTGCTCTACAAAGGCAGCCAGACAGGCTATCAGATCGCCCTTGCCTATTTCTCAAATGCCAGCGGGCTTACCCAGACATCGGGGACCACTTTTGCGGAATCGCTGGCATCGGGCTCCGCTTCCACCCCGATGGCCTCCGGCGGAGCCGCCGGCATTATTTCACCAGGTAATATCGAACAGTCGAACGTGTTTTATCTGGGGGAGACCATCGATTCACAGGAGATCCAAAGAGCCATGAGCGGAAACCTTTCGGTCGTGAGGATGGCTTCCGACATCATTTCCAATTTCATAAGCAAGCTGGGATGATAGATGACTGAAAAGAGCAAGTCCGATATTGCTCCGCAGAAGCGAACGCTCAAGCTCTCGCCTTCGCTCGGCGACTGGACCAGCTATAAGCCTTCCCGCTCGCTGATAAAAAGGATCAGGGTCGGGCTTTACGGCTTTGACCGCCTCTCCGACGACGAGCTTAAGGAATCCCACCTGATCCACTACCGGTTCGGAGAGAACCTGCTCCGCAACCTCAAGATAAATTTCAAGATCGGCGGTGAACTGTTCTCGGTCGAGGCCCTGCAGACCAGCTACGGCGGCTTCACCAAGGTCATCACCGGCCCTCTGCTCCAGGGCAGGGTTGACGTCCCCGAATTTCACGAAGAGGTCACCGCTTGCCTCGACCTGAACCTGGTCAGCACGCTTATCAATTCGAGCCTGGGAACAAAAGACACCAAGAACCTGGGAGGCGAGCTGACCGACGCGGAAAAGCTCGTGATCGATAATTCCTTTGTTGAGTACATGGACGCGGCGCTTAATTCATCGTTCCGCGAGATCCTGCCCGGCTCTCATTTCGAGCTCCTCTCTTCCCCGGATTTTACTCCCAATCCATACACCGGAGCCTCTTCCACTTTCGTGTATTTTACGGTCGAGGTAGCGATCGGAGATTCGATCGGCAAAATGATCCTCGGCTATTCAGGACAGCTGCTTAAAAGCATTTTAAAAAAATTGAAGTCAACCGAAAAGCCGAAGCCCCTTTCGTTAAACCGGGTCAAATCCAACATCCTGACCAAGACCAGGATACCGGTGACGGTGGTGTTGGGTTCCACCGAGCTTAAGGGCAGCGAGATCTACCAGCTGGAGGTCGGCGATGTGGTCTCGCTGGATAATTCGATCCATAACGCGATCCAGATCAGGATCGCGGAAAGCGGCACCGTGGTGCTTGCCCAGCCGGGAACAAAGGACGGGAAAATGATCGTGCGCGTGGTCGGGGTTGAAAAGGAAAAAGAGATCAAGGTCGCCCCGCCCCTCCCGGTCGCTCCCCCCGAGACCGAAGTGATGGAAACGGAGCCGACCGCCGAAGAAACCGCGTATGAAGAAATGGCAAAAGAAGAATATCAAAATGAAACGCCCGAAGAACAGCCGGCGGAAGAATACCTTGAGGAAGGAACGACACCCGAAGAAGAGATCTCCGGCGAAGAAATTTCCGGGGAAGAGACTCCCGCCGAAGAGGCCGAAGAAGGGACCTCTGAAGAAGAAACCTCCGGGGAAGAGATCGCCACTGAAGAAAATCCCGAAGTAACTCCCCAGGAAGAGGACTTCGGCCTGTCCGACGAGGACTTCAAGGACGAGGATTTCAGCCTGGATGAA
>CAIYXV010000009.1 GCA_903930225.1 uncultured bacterium
CTGGGATTTGTGCCCGGAATGATCGTCCTTGCGCTTGATCTTTTGAAAGGCACGCTGGCGACCGGACTCGCGATCCTATTCCTCAAAGCCCCCCCGCTGGTCATAATCTGCGGACTGGCCGCGGTGATCGGGCATATGTTCCCGGTATTTTTAAAATTTAAGGGCGGCAAAGGCGCCGCCGTCGGATTGGGAGTGCTGCTGGCCATCGCACCCGATATTTTCCTGTTCACGGCGGTATTTGTCATACTAATAGTCTGGGCCACACGCTATGTCTCGTTAGGCTCGATCACCGGACCGCTGCTGACCCTGGCGCTCATGTACTTTTTGGCCCGGCCCTTGCCCTACCAGATAGTGACCGCGCTGGTCGCCGTCCTCATGATCATAAAACACATACCCAACATCCGTCGTCTGCTCTCGGGGACCGAGCACAAAATAGGAGCAAAAGAAAATGGGTAACTGCGCGGTCATCGGCGCCGGCGCCTGGGGCACTACCATTTCGATCCTGCTGTCAGAGAACGGCCATAACGTAAAACTATGGTCTTTCGAATCCGATCTCGTGCCCGAAATGCGGGAGTTCAGGGAAAATAAAAAGTACCTTCCCGGTTTCCCCCTCCCCGCCCTTATTTTCCCGACCGACAAACTGGAAGAAGCGCTCTCCGACGCAAAGATCGTGATCTTTGCCGTACCGACGCAGTTTTTAAGGAACACTTTCAGCAACTGCGGTAAATATTTAAAAGGCGAATTACTGATCGCTTCCGCCAGCAAGGGAATTGAAGAAGGAACGCTTAAGCTGCCTCACGAGATCATCGGGGAATCATTAAAAGACGATATTTGCGTTCTGTCGGGGCCTAACCTGTCCCGCGAGATCGCCAAGGGACTCCCGGCCGCGACGGTCGCGGCGTCAAAAAATACCGCCGCCGCCAAGTCGCTGCAGAAAGCGCTTTCATCAGAGAGGTTTCGGGTTTATACCAATGATGATGTAACCGGGGTGGAGTTGGGCGGCGCGCTGAAGAACGTGATCGCTATCGCCGCGGGCGTGAGCGACGGGTTTGGTCTGGGTGATAACGCCAAGGCAGCACTCCTGATCCGCGGGATCGCGGAGATCACCCGCCTCGGACTATCGCTTGGAGCCAAACCGCAAACCTTCTCCGGCCTGTCGGGTATGGGAGATCTTATCACCACCTGCGCCGGGAACCTTTCCCGGAACCATCATTTGGGTTTTCAGCTCGCCAAGGGAAGAACGCTCAATGAAATATTGTCATCGATGAAGGATGTGGCCGAAGGGGTTCCCACCGCCAAAGCCGCCCTCCGTCTGGCGGAGCGGCAAAAGGTGGAACTGCCGATATCATACGAGGTTCACGAAGTCCTGTTCAAGGGAAAAGACCCCTATCAGGCGATCATATCCCTTATGAAACGCGCCCCAACTTCCGAATAATCCCGTACCCGATATTAAAGACTAATGGATAAAACTGGCCGAACCTTCTTTTGCCTTCTTGTTGAATGAGGTCGCTTCCTGCGTCATCTGGTTTAAGTATTCCGGCGTTAATATATGGGGCGTCACAAATATCAATAGGTCGCGCTTTTCGTTTATGATTTCGGTTTTCCTGAAGAACGCGCCCAGGATCGGGATGTCCATTAAAATAGGGATGCCATAATCCGATTGAGAGGCGTCTTCTTTGGTTAGACCTCCGATGATCACGGTCTGTCCGTCTTTAACCAGGACCTCATTATGCGTTTCGGTCGTGTTCTCGGTGGGGAGGCCTTGCACCACATTCCCATCGCTAACCTTCGGATAGATCTTCATCCGGATAAATCCGCCTTCGCCCACGTGAGGCGTTATCGTAAGCTGTGTACCGGTAGTGAGGAAGTTAACCTGGTACACTGTCCCGGTGGTGGTGATCACGGCCGACTGATAGCCCTGCTGCGAACCGATCAGGATGTTCGCTTCCTTATGATTGATGGTGGTGATCCTCGGCGACGCGATCAGGTTATAATTGGTCTCGTTAAGTAGCGCGGAAATGTACGCTTCCACATTGCCGGAAATGATCTGGGCGTACAACCCTTGCGCTCCCAGGTCGGTTGGGTTCCCCGCCAAGCCCGTCGTCTGCGCGATATCCTTGGGATGATTCGGATGGGTATACTTGGCGTTTAATCCCGCGTTGCCGCCATTGTTGTATTTGACCTCTATTATTTTCGACTCAACCATTACCTGGATCGGAGGAACATCAAGATCTCGGATCGCTTTCTCGATCCGGGATATGTTCTTGGTCGATGCTTTCACGATCAGCGCGTTGTAAGAGTCATTGACCGAAATGCTGTCCCCCGGTTCCGTCAGCGGGTCGAGCGCGCCTTTGATCTCGGCCGCGCTGGCGTATTCCAAAAGATAGGTTCGGACCGTGTTCTTGGCGGTCACTACCATGGTGTCGCCTTCCTGGAACCAGTCAAACCCTTTGGCCCGCAATACCGCTTCCAGACCTTCCCGGGGCTTTACGTTGGTAAAAGAAAAGGTGACCTTTCCGTTCACGTCATCGCCGGCCACAATATTGACCCCCAGCTGTTTCGCGAATATCTGAAGCACGGACTTGATGTCCGCGTCCTTTAGCTTAAAAGTCAGCGTCCCTCCGCTTATCTTTACTCCGCTGTCGTTATTCTTCGGCGCCGCGGCGTTCCCGATCATCGAGAACGACAGTAGGCATAGACAAGCTAAAAATCCCACAGACAACTTTTTCATATTTTCCCCCTTGTTCATTTCATCCTCAATATTTTTATCTTGCCGGCCTTTTTTAGAACGACCGTCTCGGGCCTTATTTCAGATACCCGGAAGCCGCCCGCCGTTTTTGATCCGACCGTTATCACCTTGTCATCGATGATCGCCGACTTGACGCTGCCGCTTACGAATATGCCCTGAAGCTGCAAATACTTGACCGGTTCTTTTTTCTGCTCCGGTACAACCGACCCTGGCGCGACCGCCGCCCTGACATAAGCGAAATCCGTATCGAACGGGTCCCGCAAAGTGGTAAATTTTGGCACCGTCGCCTCTGCCGTCGCGACAATATTGGGCGCCGCTTTCTCCGCTTCAGACGTTTCCGGTTTCCGTACTACCTCTTGCGTGCCGGGTATAAAAGTCCTCGGCATCGATATGACCGGCCGGACCGGCTGGGGGATCTTCGGTTTGGGCACGAACAGGATATCGGCCAGCGGCGTGTAAAGCAGCACATATCCCGTCGCGATCAGGATCACGCCGACGATCAATATGATCTTGGTTGAATCCGTCATCTACTTTTCTCCATCAGTAATATACCGAAAGGACCATGTTGACATTTATGTTCGGTCCCTGGGTCTTGCTCATGTCCATAGAATCGACCAGGATCAGGATCGGAAGCTTCTCAAGCGCCGCCATGAATTTATAGATATCATTATACCGGCCGGTAAAGGTCAGGTCAATAAAAACCGCTTTAGCCGAATCAACCACCCGCTCTTCCAGCCGCGGCCTTATGAACAGTAGATTTAGCTGAAGCTTGGAGACTTCTTTGCTGATATACTGCAGGGCGTCGATCACCTGTTCTTCCTTGGTCTTTTGCGAACGGAGATTCTCGAGCGGCGTCAGCTCCAGGCTCTGCAGGATCTTGGCTTTATCCTGAGAGGTCTTTAGATCAAGCTTCTGCGCTTTTAATTTTTCCTTTAAAGAATCGTTCTCTGCCGCCTTGGGCCCATAAAGGAATGTAATGAAAAGATATAAGACCGCGAATACCAGGGTCGCGAACAGCAGCCACTTTTCTCTTTCCGATAATTTTAATTTCATATTCTCTTCTTCAGCTGGCTGCTGATCTCAAAATCAAACGCCGGAAAAATGTAACCCTCGTTCTTGGTCGCCTGCACCAGTTCCACATTGCTGAAACTGGGCGCCGCGGAAAGCTCGAAAATGAACCGGGAGAGGATGTTCTCCGCGGTGTCCCCCCGTTGAAAGACCGTTCCCTTGATCCTGACCTGGCGCGACGCTTCTACGATCGAGATCTGGTTCGCCACCACCGCTTCCGGCACGTTGAGGCTGATGTCTTCGAACACCTCCGGTATCTTGATCCGGTTAAGTTCGATCGCCTTGAAGACGCCCCGCCTCCCCTCTTCTTCACTCATCGCTTTTTCCAGCTCTTCCAGCCGGCTTAATTTGGGAGCCAGTAGATTGATCTGATTTTTTATTTCATCTAACTGACCTTTGAGAAAGAAGGGCTGCGCGAACATAAACGCATAAGCCAATATCATCAGCGCGGCGAACGCGATCGAAAGCTCACTCGGGTTTGAGTGCTTTCGGACCAGTATCCGGAAGCGGTCGCGTATCTCCTCCGGCAGAAGATTGAGCCCTTTTTCGAAATGAGACAGGGCCGCGCCCAGTGTCGCCGCCAGCTGCGCGGAGTGCGCGGCCAGGGACTCTTTTTCCTTTACCCTGGCATCAACGATGAAATCCTTGAGCGGATCGATATATTCAATCGGTAGTCCGAGGCCGGAGCTTAAAAATTCCAAAAGATGCGGAGTTCGAGACGAACCTCCGCAAAGGATCACTTTTTTGATCTCGACCTCTCCCTCCTGCCCTTTAAAATACTCGAGCGTGCGCAGCAGTTCGTCCTCCACTTTTTCGAGCGCGGGCCGGATCACCGCCTGCAAGTGAGCCAGCGGGATATCTCCCAGCTTGGGATAGGTCGCAAGGTCGATCGGGATGCCGTATTCCATCTTTATCTTTTCCGCTTCCTCGAACTTTAGCTCCAGGCGGCCTTCTTCCGAGACCACCACCGAGGTCATGGCCTTGGTGATGTCCTCGCCGCCAAGCGTGATCTCGCGGTTAAAAAGAAAGGTTTTATTTTTAAAAAAGCTGATGTTGGTGGTCCGCCGGCCCATATAGACGATCGCGATTATGTCCTCTTCCGATTTGAACTCATCAATGAACGATTCGCGCATGGCGAGCGGGACCGGGATGATGGACTTCAGTTTGACCTGGGCCATGCGCATGACCTCGAGTATGCGGGTTATGGTTTCGCGGTGGGCTACCGCCGCGACGTATTCCACTTCTTCCTTGCCCTTTATTTTCCTTAACGGGAAAAAGTCGACGACCGCTTCCTCAAGCGGATAGGAGATCTCCTCTTTTATCTTCCATTTGATCGCTTCGTGGGCTTCGCCCGCCGAGAGCGCGGGGAGGGATATCTTTTTTACCAGAATATCACTGCCGCCCGCCACCACCACCGCTTTCCTGGTCTTTATGCGGTTTTGGGCGAGGATCTTCTGCAGGGCTCTTGCCTGGGCGACTTCTTTTTCGGGATGCTTGTCCACCAGATCGATCGGGATTTCTTCCATCCCCCAGCCCGTGATTATATGCCCTTTGGTTCCTTTTTTGATCTCAACGACTTTAACCGAGCAAACCCGGAGGTCGATCCCCAGAATGCTTTTTTCAGCCATTTGAATTTATACTATATGAGGTAAGAATAATTGTCAAGGACACCTAAAAACCCTCCGACCAGCTGTTTATGATGATCGCTTCGGACGAAGCGCTGCCTCCGGCGCCCTCCAGGCCCTGCGGGATCGTGGACGGGAATTTTGAGGGGTCGTATCTCACCTGCACCGAATTGGAGAAGACCCCGATCTGGTTCACTGCGGCGGCGCCGTTAAGTTTGGTTGAATTGGAAAGGGTGATCTTCGCGGCATAAAGCAGGCCGTTGAAAACGGTGGAGTTGGTGGAGGACACCTCGCCGCTCGGGGCCAGGATCGAACCGGTAAAGGTCGATGAATTGCTGAAAGGAACATCCCCATAAGTGAAAAATGTCGCTCCCGAGGGGATGCTCTGATTATTTACCAGCGAGATGCTGCCGTTCGAGATCAGGTTAAAATTACTGCCGACCGCGGCCGAATTGCCCAGTGAAGACGTCCCCTTCACGATGACCGTGACATTGTCGCCGATGCTGGCGGAATTTACCAGCTGGAAATTGCCGGTGGTGGCGACCAGCGTGCCGGGGCCGTTGACCCGGGCGCTGTTTGATATGCTGATGCTGGTGTAATACAGCGTTTGTCCGGAAAGATTTAAAACTGCCGAGTTGGTCAGGTTCAGCGCCGACGTGGCGGTCATGGTCGTTTCCTTGAGAAGATTGTCATAATACGATGTGTCGAATTGGGGCGGGTTGACCGGCGCCTGGATCGGCTCCCACGAAGCCACGGAAGCGCTGTTATTAAGGGTCAGGCTGTCGCTGTACAATGTCCCATTGACCAGCTTGGCGTTGTTCTGCATTACCACCGGCCCGTCATAGTAAAAATCCCCATAAATGGTACAGCTGTTATTAATGTAAAGCGTTTGGGAATTAATATTATCGCAGTAAATGCCGTAGCTGAACGCGCCCGACAGGCCGCTTCGCACAATTCCCCAACTGATGGATCGGCTGATGCCGTTCACCACCCCGGTCACTTTTATAACACAGGTCTTATGAGATCGATAGGTGTAAGAAACGGTAAAATATCCGGGTGAAAGGTTCATCGTGAAATTCGAATTGTTGCTCCAATCCGAATCCGCGGCCAGGGAAGAGGCCAGCGTGTAGCGGAATCCGGCTTCAGCCAGGTGAAAAGCCCGGATGGACGAGTAATCGCCCGTCGCGACCAGCGATTCTCCCGACATCAGGGAAACGATCACCACCCCCAGCACGGAAAATATGACCACCACAAAGATGGCCACGACCAGCGCGAAACCCCTCTTCTTGATCATAAATTCCTTAACCTCGCTCCGTCCTCCATCGATACGCCCTGCGTGCCCCTAATCAGGAACAATTTAACCTTGATGTACCTTATGTTCTGCGGGGCGCCGGTCTGGTTTAGATTGGCGTCATAATAAGTGAACCGCAGCCCTTCGATCGACGACAAGCTCGTGACCAGTTTATCGCTGTTCCGTAAAAGGTCGGTGCCCAACTGCACATAATCAACGGTATTATAATCGGTATCGACGAACTGGCACTCCGTAGTCGCGGCAATGGTGATGGTAGCCGGCGCCTCGATCCTTCGCAGTTCCCTGACCATTCGCTCGATCGAGGTCCGGCAGTTCGAAAGTCCGGTTTCGCGGGATTTTATGAACACATAGGCGTTCATGGAACTCATGATGTATGAGGCAAAGGCGGAGGTTAAGACCGCGATCACCAGCAGGATCACGATCATCTCTATCAGCGTATAGCCGGACTGATTAGTTGATTTCATAGGTCACTGCCAGCGTAACTACTTCGATCGTTGATAATTTCAGTCCCCAGGCCTGGACCTTTACCCTTTTATATGGCGTGGGAGAGGCGGAAACGGTATTTACATCCGCGGTGGTAACATAATTTACAACCACCTGGCCGGAATAAGAATTGAACGGCGCCGCGAAACTAAAGACCGATTCGGAGCTTATTGCCGGGAAGCTTTTGAGCATTACTTCTTCCATCTTGCGGTTCATAAGGTGCGTTCCGGTAGTGAGAGTGCGAGCGTCGATGTCGCGCGGGGCTAGGACCATGAACACATTGATCAGCGCGTAAAAAGCGATCCCCATTATGACGATCGCGACCACAAGCTCGATCAGCGAAAATCCTTTTGTATTTTTCATTGTATATCGATCTTCCCGGTGTTGGGTGTTATCGACACGGTCTTGGTTTCCGTCCCTATGCCCAAAACGATCGTGCTTTCCGTAGTCGCGCTCCAACCGTAATAATCCGTATATGGTTTCCCCAGGCCGTTAAATTCCACTTTTTTAAGCCCGCCTTCGAGCGTCACGCCCATGATCACCGCGCCGAATTTATCGTTCACGTTCACGATCAGGGTCTTGGTATAATCCGCCGGATCCACTTCGATCGTATCGATCGAACCATCGGTTTGATACACATAATAGTTATTTTTGGGATCGGTCTCAAAGCTGACGCCGTACCACGACGCTTTAAGCATCGCCTGGTTGCGGGCGTAACGCAGGTCGCCGGACAGTTTTTCGGCCGCCGACTGGAGCTTTACCCCTCCCATGAACCCGACAAAAACGAACGAAGAGATGGCAAGAATGGCCGCGATCGAAAGCACGATCATCAGTTCAAGCAACGTTACTCCGGCCTGGTTTTTCATCAGTTAAATATTAACACCGGCCTAGATCAATTTCAACATGTATCTGAAACAAACCATAAGCGTCTGCAGGCCGTAGACCGTGCTTCGCGCAAA
>CAIYXV010000010.1 GCA_903930225.1 uncultured bacterium
ACGAATAAACGGATGGGATGATTCTGGGTATTCGTTGATCCGTTGTTTATTCGTTGATAGTTATAAAGCGATCAACGGATATGAAAACGAATGAACGGATGGGAATGATTCCAGGTATTCGTTGATTCGTTGCAAATTCATTGATAGTTCCCGACCAACAAAAAAGCCGGAGAACCCTCCTTCGTCCTTCCCACTTCGCACTCTGTGCTTCGTGGGACAAGTCGGACTTCGGCGGGCAGGCAGGCGTTCTGGTCAATAAAAAAGCCCGAACAGGCTCGGGCTCTTTTATAACTCCCGCTTCGCGGGATCCCGCAACATTATATTTATATAACAAGGAGCGGGACAAATAAGAGGTCTTTGATTCCTCTCTGCATATATATCGGTAATTTCAAATGGGAATTTCAGTTGATTTCTATCAACGAATATAAAAACGAATAAACGGATAGAAGGAATTCGTTGATCCGTTGCTTATTCGTTGATCGCTCTCCGTTGGCAGTTCTAACTAACAAAAAAGCTAGCGGTCAAATGGCAAAGACAGAGGCGAGGCCGGAGTGGGTAATCTTACCTGATGAAATATTGATGCCGCTCTTTATGGTCGGGTCTTGCTTCGCGGCAGTATCCAATCCGCTGTTTATTATCTCGATCACATATGGAAGGACCGTTTCTCCTAACGCTTCGGACGTTGTCCTCGCCCCGAGAGACGGGAGGTTGGGCGGCGCAAAACAGAAAACCTCCGTTCCTTCGATCTTTTTCAAATCGAACGGTTCCAGTATGCTTGTCTGGAATACCCCTTCGATCCCGCCTCCCTGGTCGATATCCACCGGATAAACGCAGCCGCCGGGAAGCATTGTCTTAAGCAGTTCTTTAGTGATCAGCTTTTGCGGTTTTATGCCTGAAGTGTACATCGATGAGACCGCAAAGAACGCGCCTGCGATCGATCGCGGAAGTTTTTCCAGATTATCCCGATCGATCAGGTGCACTTCGTATCCCCGATTGCCAAATTCCCGGGCGGCGGTCCGCCCGACATTACCCGCGCCCAGAATGACGACCTTCAGGTTTTTACAATCAGTTTGCGACAGGCCGGAGCCTATTATCTTTTTTGAAACCAGCGCGAACCAGTCGGCGTGGCGAACCACGACCCTGGCCGCCGCCTCGGACATAGGGGCGAGGCAGGGGAAAGTTTTCTTTCCGTCGATCCCTTTTTCCATCGTTTCCAGACAGATAAATGTCGCGCCGGAATCGATCGCCGCCTGCGTCCTTTCGCGGCTTTCCGCGAAATGCTGGTAAGACATGAAGATGTTCCGGTTAAGGTCTTTATAGTCTTCGAGTCGGGTCTCCTTTACCCCCAGGATCAGGTCGGCGGAAAGGGCTTCCATACGGCTCGCGATCTTCTGCACGCCGGCTTTAAGGTAATCATCATCCGTGAAGCCGATCTTTGATCCGGCGCCGCGTTCAACCTGTATTTCGACCGCCGGACAGGCCCCGGTCAATTCCGCCACCAGCGACGGCGTGAGGATGACGCGGTTCTCGACCTCCCGGCCACTGGCATCGACTTTTGATTCGCGAAGCACCGAAATTTTCATGTGAATTATTCTACCATATAAGCACGCTTCCAATTTGGTCCGATTTAAGATAAAATTAGTTAACATCATGACACGCAAAAAAGAAAAAGTGATCGTGCTGGGCGGCGGACCCAACCGCATCGGGCAGGGGATAGAGTTCGACTACTGCTGCTGCCACGCCAGCTTTGCCATCAAAGAAGAGGGTTATGAGTCGATCATGGTCAATTCGAACCCCGAGACCGTATCCACCGACTTTGACACTTCCGACCGCCTTTATTTTGAGCCACTTACCAGAGAAGACGTCCTTCACATTGTGGAAGCGGAAAAGCCGAAAGGCGTTATCGTCCAGTTCGGCGGGCAGACGCCGCTAAATCTAGCAAGGTCCCTGGAGGAGGCCGGCGTTCCGATCCTCGGCACCTCGGTCGATTCGATCGATCTGGCCGAAGACCGCAAGCTTTTCGCGAAACTGCTTAAAAAAATAAAATTAACCCAGCCGCCGAACGGCACCGCCATCTCTTTTCTTGAGGCTAAAAAGATCGCCAAGCGGATCGGTTATCCGGTGGTGGTGCGCCCGTCGTTCGTGCTGGGCGGCCGCGCCATGGTCATTGTCTACGACGAAATCGATCTTGAGGATTACATGAACAAGGCGGTGATCGCCTCGCCCGAAAGACCGATTTTAGTCGATAAATTCCTCGAAGACGCGGTGGAAGTAGACGTGGACGCGGTGTCGGACGGAAAGCAAACGGTGATCTGCGGGATCATGGAGCATATTGAGGAAGCCGGCATCCATTCCGGCGATTCCGCCTGCGTGCTCCCGACTTTTTCCCTTTCAAATACCATTCTTGACGAGATCCGACGCGCGACTTACGCGCTGGCGGAAGAGCTTGAGGTCAAGGGCTTGATGAACATCCAGTTCGCGGTGAAGAACAACGTCCTGTTCATGCTCGAGGTCAACCCCCGCGCGTCGCGGACCGTTCCGTTCGTGAGCAAGGCGACCGGCAGGCAGTGGGCCAAGATCGCCACCAAGGTTATGCTCGGCAAAACGCTCAAGCAGTTGGGGATAGAGAAAGAAGTGATCCCGGAATATTTTTCGGTGAAGGAAGCGGTCTTTCCGTTCAACCGGTTCCCCGGCGTCGACCCGGTGCTGGGGCCGGAGATGAAATCGACCGGCGAAGTGATGGGCGTGGACCGTGACATGGGCGTGGCCTACATGAAGGCCGAGATCGCGGCCGGGCAAAAGATCCCGCTATCCGGAAAAATATTCGTTTCCGTCAACGACCACGACAAGCGGGGAATCGTCGGCGTCACCAAGCGGCTAGCGTCGCTCGGCTATGACATTGTTGCCACTCCGGGGACCGCCGGCGTTCTGCGGAAAAATAATGTCGAAGTGGCGGATGTAGCGAAGGTTGGGGAGGGCCATCCGGATGTTCTCGAACTGGTCCGCAACGGCGAGATCAAGCTGATCATCAATACTCCCGGAGGGAAAAAGACCAAGGTGGATGAGACTAAGATCCGCTCCGGTGCGATCATGCACTCGATCCCCATCATCACTACGCTTTCGGGTGCGCGCGCCACGGTTACCGGGCTCGAAGCGGTCAAGAAAAAAGGCTTTTCGGTAAAAGCCCTGCAGGATTACCACACCGTTTAGTTGCCCCCTCTTACTGAAATTCCGCGCCATTTATTCCGAAAGAAAGCTTGTATGGCCGTGAAAATAGACAGTACTGTAAGGATCCCGATACGCAGGTCCGATCTGGTCGGGGGCAAGATCACCGAATATGCCGCTTGTTCGATCCTGCACCAGCGGCGCGGCGAGGTCTTCAGCACCGTGCGCGACCTGATGCGGCTTTCG
>CAIYXV010000011.1 GCA_903930225.1 uncultured bacterium
AGTATATTGGAATTTATAATTCCGATAATATACGAACCAATCAAATTATTAATCAATATCATAATGATGATCGACACGATGATCATCGAAAAAATAAACGGGGATTCCTTGTCATGAGTGGTTTTCATCATTTTTGGAGCTCCGATGTAAAGCAGAAAAGACCCATATAACCCCAGGATCATAAGGACCCTTATTCCCGGAATGACCAGGAATACTCCGGCCAAAAGCGGCGCGGTCGCCGAATAAATGATTAGCTTCGCGGCAGACTTCATATCCGATTCAACCTGGAAGTAATTAGCGATCACCATCGCCAAAAATCCCATAACCGCGATCCCAAGGATCGAAAGGAAAAACGCCACCAGGGCGGAATAAAAGGCATCGATCAGAGACATTCTAAAATAATGCCCGGAATATACCCAATCGCCGACTAACCCGTAACCCACTATGATCGCTGCCGGCTGTACCAGCGCCAGCGCCAGCGGGTAGATTATCAGGCTGCGGTTATCGGTCTCCGCTTTGATCTTGTCCCAGGTCTTGGCGGGATAAAAAAGCAACTCTCTCGCGCGTTCGATTATCCAGGTTATTTTCATTATGTAAAAATTTTAACATCGTCTCCTTGCTTCCGCAAGGCATATTTGTTAAAATCAATTATTGATAAACAAACAGTTGCAGGAGATAAAAAAATGAAAACATACATTCTCCGTTCGATTTCCGTCCTTCTTCTCATATCCTTTGCTTTTTCCGCCGTTCCCGCCTACGCCATGTACGGCGCGCGTCCCATGGGAATGGGAGGCGCTTTTACCGCCGTGGCCGATGACGCCAGCGCCGCCTACTGGAACCCGGCCGGGTTTGCCCTTAATCCGGGGACCGACATTTACGGCACCGCGCTCCTTAATAACCGCAACGTAAGCGTCGGGGATAATATGGGCGCGCTCAAGATGTGTTTCGAGGCCGAGCTTAATCCTTTTGTCTGGATAATCGGCATCGGGGCCGTCTCTCTTCTGGCGCTTGATGGAGCAAAATATCTGTCCGATCTTGGGATATTAAAAAAGAACTGGGGCCGGGACAAAGAAAAAGTCAGCAAGGAAGAAGCGGTCACCGATAAAGTGCTCCAAAGCGGCGAAGATAAAACCGTTCCGGTAGGACAGCAGGCAAAACAAAAACTGGGCGAAGCAGCCAGCGGAATAGTAAATTCTACCCTGGGAACCGTTGGGAACATTGGCAGCGGGATGGCCAGAAGCACCATTATCGTCGCACCCAGCCGCGCCTACTGGGGCCCTTACTACTATCCCTGGTACCGTTATGATTATGCCCGCCCTACCTACTGGGACCGGCGCGAAGAACAGCCCAATTATTCTCCGCAGGGTAAAGCCCAGTTCGCGGCCGGCCTGACCTGGCTGACCGATCATAATTCAATTTCAGGACAGGACACCAATTTTTACACATTTTCGCTTGCCACCGGTTATGAAGAAAGGGTCGCGCTCGGGGGGAACCTCAATTTTTATGAACTGGGGATCACGGCTCCTTCGGGAGTCCGGATCAAAGGTTACGGGGCAGGGATCGACGCGGGACTGCTGGCCCGCCCGGCGGATAATGTTTCCCTTGGTCTTGCGGCAAAAGAGCTCCTGACCACCGATGTCCACTTCGAGAACGGAGCTAATATCACCTACCAGATGACCGTTAATGCAGGCATCGCGATCGACCCGGTCGATGTTTTAACCCTTGCGTTCGACCTGGATAATATTTTTGAACAGGGCGGAAATCCGCGGACCAATCACTTCGGCGCCGAGTTCAGGCCGTTTCCCGGCCTTGCCCTGCGCGGCGGGCTTTATGACGGGAACAAAACCGCCGGCGCTTCGATCATGGTCGGAAGCGCAATTATCGATTACGCTTATCTGGGCGGAGCTTTTAATCGCACCCAGATCATCGGACTTACCTGGAAAATATAAGTGTATCAGCTGTTAAAGATCCAGCTGGATGAAAATAACTCTGATTCCTGGGAAAACCTCCCCAAACTGCCGGCTTCTACCAGGAAGGAATGGCTCTCAAAGCATTCGCGGGATATTTTAAAGACGCTCGAGGGGTCCCGCAATCCATCCGTCTGGAAAAATATCGGCTCCACCATGATCGACCATAATCTCTACCGTGAAGCGGAAGCGGTATTCGATCAGATGTTCCACATTACACAGAAAGCGCACGGGGATTTCGGCACGCCCGCCTATTTGCGGGGGATCGCCCGCTTTCTGCAGGGCCGCTTCAAGGAGGCGTCGGACGATTTTAAGGTCTCGCGGCAGTACGACCTGCACATGAAGATCCCCAACTCCCCCTCCGCCCGCGCCATTACTTACATGGACGAAACCATTTTTCCGACCCGGGAAATAATCAAGAAGAACCAGGAAAAACTGATCCGAGACCTTAACGCGGAGCGGCAATTAGATTACAAGATCGGCGCCAACGTCCTAAAGACGCTGCATAAATGGAATTCGGCCTCTCCGCTTTATTCGCGCGGGCTTTCGCAGGGCGGCGGATACTTCCTGACCTTAAGGTCGGACCGCGGCGATGCCAAGGGGATTGCGATCGATCCGGGGTACGATTTTTTCAATATCTTAAGAGACACCGGACTTGGCATCGCCGATCTTGACGCGATCATCATAACCCACGACCATGACGACCACACTGAATCCGTGGAAGCGATCTTATCGCTTTTGGCGAAGCACAATGACTACAACCGGGAAAAAAGATCAAAAGTGCTCGACATTTTTGGTTCGGCGGGAGTGCTGCTGAAGTTCCACGGCCTGCTCTCCGCCACCGACCCGATGGGGAACAAAGAGATCAATTTCAATCTCCTGATACCCGGCAACCGGATCCAACATTCGGGCGGGGCCGCGCTGATCGAAAAATATGGGTTCAACCTAAAAATCAACCCGGCTTTCCACACGGAACTTTGGACCGGACAGGAATCATCGGTCGGAGTGGTGATCGAAACGAATATAAAAACCAAGACCGGGGAGGCGCTGAACATCGGGATCACCGGCGACACCCGCTACGCGGAGGGAATAGGGAAGAACTATTCCGACTGCCAGGTCATCCTTTTAAACATCGGATCGATCGAGAAGGAGGAAGGGAAACTTCTTAATCAGCATCTGGGCATGCTTGGCTGCATCAATCTTTTAAAAGAAGCCCGGCTCAACAAGCCGGTGCTGGCTATCCTCACCGAGTTTGGGGAAGAGTTTTCCGGCAAGCGGGAAACGATCAGCAAGATCATCGAGAACTGGGCCCAGCCGCAAAACGGCGCCAAGATCAGCAAAGAGCTTAGGGTTATCCCGGCTGATGTAAATCTTGAGG
>CAIYXV010000012.1 GCA_903930225.1 uncultured bacterium
GCACAGCCCCTAGATGATTTCTTTTCATCCCCTTTTCTTTGTCATCCAAAGAAAAGGGGGAAAGAATATTATAATTAAAGAACAAACCTACTACGCAGAAATGAATTTACCGCCGAGGATGAACTTTTTGCCGGAAACATGATGAATGGTCTTGGGATTCTTGATCCCCCTGCTCTGCCACGCCGCAACCACTTTTACGATAAACAGGTTGTATTTATCCGCCAGCGAATCATCGATGACCTTGCATTCAAGATTGATAAAGCATTCATCGACCAGCGGAGCCTTTATCTTTGACGCGGGGACCGGTGTCAGACCGATTTTTTTGAATTTATCGGTCTTTCTCCCCGAGACCTGCCCGCAGGCGTAAACTTTTTTCACCAGATCGGCGGTCGGGATATTGATCGCGAATTCTCCGGTCTTTTTTACTATCTGATAAGTATAATTTTGGTCGCCGATGCAGCACCCGATGACCGGCGGGTTAAAATCAAGCATGGTGGTCCAGGCGATCGTCATTACATTAGGTTTTCCGTTCAAACTTGACGAGATCAGTGCCGCCGGACCGGAACCGATAATGGTATAAACTTCAGCTAACGGGAACTTCTGTTTTTTCATTCGCTAAAATGGGAAATCTATATACTGAATAAAAGGTTGCTGGGCGGATATCGCATTCGAGCCTCCCGGCCCATAAGGTCTGGCGACCGCTATGGTTACGGTATGTGTTCCACCGCCTAGAACCTTCACCGGCAGATTAAATTCTTTCGCGCATGTAGTATATACGCCACCGCCGTTTGCCCTAGCCCTTACAAAAAAAGTGGCTTTTGAAACACCATCGACTCTCAACTGGATGTAAGCCGGATTGTTATCGACGATCGAAGCCAGATCACAGCCGTAGGTCGTGATCACGATGTCATTGGCCGGCGTAAAACTCCACGAAAATGCTTGATAAGTGAGATTAGTATTTATGGTTAAGGTTTCTCCGGAAACGGTGTTCAGTTTTGTTTCCTTGGTAGTATAAGCGGGATCGAGCTCGATCCACTGCGTGCCGTCACTGTAATTGAGGCGCTTGGATGAACTGTCGAAATATATCTTTCCCTGCCCGAGAGAGGGAGCCGATCTGGCGTCCAGCTTAAGGTCGCCGTTGACCTCGAGCGAAGAGATGGGACTCGACGCCCCGATGCCGACATTTTTATTCTTAAGTACCATTTGTCCGTAAGTGCCCCCAAACCCGCCCGCCGATCCGGCGGATCCAAAATTGAGCGTTTGGGCGCTGTCCGAGCTCCAAATGCCGGCGTACGCGGTGTCTTTGAAGACAATGCCGCCGCCGTAAGAACCCTCAAGGAACAGCGCGCCAGCGACATTAGTGATCGGACTGAACGCGGAACTGCTAATATCAAGTTTGCCGTTCAGGCTCGTCGTCCCGATGCCGACCTCGCCGGAACCCGCATTGACCACAAGCGTATGATTGGCCCCGACCTCGAAAGTCGCCGCCGGGCTGTTGGTCCCGATGCCGACATTGTCGGTGATCGTTTCCAGGGTTACTCTTCCTCCTCCCTTGATCCATCCGCCGCCGGCTTGAACCGCTGTCCAGTTGCCGCCGACCAGCCGATAGGTAGTGGCCTCTGATGTAACATAGCAAAGCATCCCTTCTACCTTTCTTTCCGTTGTAATATGATCCCTGTCGTAGGCGTTTGCCACCACCTTGTAGCCGCCGTTTATTTCGTCCTCATAAGCGGTGGCAAAGGTATTTACGCTGTCCCCAACCGTTGCCGGTGCCGACAAGATCGTGCCGGTGCGCACGCTGGCATAGACCGTCGACAGGGAAAGTAGTAATACCGCCAATAATAAGATTATTTTCAACTGGTTTTTCATTTGTTCTCTCTCTCCTTAATTGACCACTACATTGTAGGTTCCGGTCAACAGATTGTTGGTCCGGTAAACATTATATGAAGCGGTATTGCCCGAAGCATTGGTATGGCTTTGCACTGATAAGGTCCAGTCGGTGCTAGGCAGTCCGTTGACGGTAAAGGTCGCGGCTCCCCAGGCCGCCGGATAAGCGATATAAATATACTGCGATGAAGGCGCCA
>CAIYXV010000013.1 GCA_903930225.1 uncultured bacterium
CGAACCTCATCGCCTATTTTTATTATACTATTTTCCCTGAATTAAAACAAGACAGATCGTAATTATATATTAAGAACTGGATACCTGCTATTTCCCTGCCTTGTAATACTTCATCGCTTCCGGTATCTCCGCCTGGATCGCCTTTATCCTTTCCGATGTGACAGGGTGGGTGGAGAGGAATTCGGGAGGGCTGTTGGTCTCGATCGCTTCCATCCTTTGCCAAAAGCTTAACGCTTCGTGCGGATCGTATCCCGCTTTTGCCATAAGAATTAGCCCAATATGGTCCGCTTCGCTCTCCTGCAGACGATTGTAAGGCAGAAGCACTCCCACATCCGTTCCGATCCCGAAAGCGAGGGTCATAAGCGACTTGGTTTGTGCCGGCTGGTCCTTGAGCGCATCCGCCAGCGTCACGTTCCCAAAATTGACCAGTATAAGCTGGCTCATCCGTTCCGCACCGTGCTTCGCCAGCGCGTGTGCGATCTCGTGCGCCAAAACCACCGCCAGGCCGCTGTCGTTCTTTGCGATCGGAAGGATCCCCGTGTATACTCCTATCTTCCCGCCCGGCAGGCAGAAAGCGTTAACTGTCTTGTCATCATCGATCAGGTTGAATTCCCATTGAAAAGTGGACGCGTACTGTTTGAGATTGTTCTCGTTCGCGAAAGTATTGACCGCTTCGGATAATTTAGTGCCTACCCGCAGGACCATCTGTTTGCTTTTTGGGTCCAGGCTAAGCTTTGATTTGGCGAGGGTATCCGTGTACTGCTGCTGTCCCAGTGCCAGCGCGTCGGCATCGGATACGATCAGGAACTGCTGCCTGCCGGTAAGGGGCACCGTCTGGCAGCCGGCCAAGAAGAGCAGGGGAGCAAGGAGCGCGAGCGATATCAGGAGGTTAAAAATATGTTTTTTCATAAGACCATTATACTATATTATATTTAAAAATAACCTGTGATATACTGCGGCCATGGACCTGGTGCTCGCATTCTTTACCTACCTGCCGCTCCATTTCTGGGACGCCGTGAACCTGATCTTTACGGGGCCGGTCGATCTAATGCTCCTTATAAGCATTGCATTCTACGCTGCGTTGACCTTGATTCAATATATTTACGTCATTCGCGCGCTCCTGTGGTTTTTCGACCGCATGTTCTACTGAAGCGGGGTTCGCAAAGGTCCTCCGACCACCGCCCGGGACAAGGCAAGAGAAGTCGCCGGACATTTTATATGACGTGACCTTCGTGGGGAGTTTCACAATAGGGAGGGGTGGAGAGCTGCGAAGCGAGTTGCGTTTGTTGGATAGAAATTCATAAACGGCCTATAGCTGTGGAAGCGAAGCAGCGAGGGCTTACGAAGGTCCAGGGGGTTTCTAGGGGCACAGCCCCTAGATGATTTCTTTTCATCCCCTTTTCTTTGTCATCCAAAGAAAAGGGGAAAGGAAATCAGATAAACTATTTTGAATCTCCCCGTTATACCCAGCGATTTCCATTTTAAAATATCCGGTTGACGCCATATCGAACTAATCCTATAATATAAGTCATATTAGGGGTGCGGGATGAAGTTAACGACGCGCAGTGAATATGCCTTATTGGCCCTGATCTATCTTTCCCGCCGCAACGACGGGAAGCTGGTCTCGGTAGAGGTGATCGCGAAAGCGCAAAAGATCCCCCCCAAGTTCTTAGAGCAGATCATGCTGACGCTCAAGCGGGCAAGATTCCTTAGGAGCGCCAAGGGGCAGGGCGGGGGATTTTCCCTGGCCGTGTCCCCGGACAAGATCAACCTGGCGGAAATAATCCGCCTGTTCGACGGGCCGCTGGCTCCCACCGAATCGGTGAGCAAGTATTTTTACGAGCCGACCCCGATCGAGAAAGAGAAAAAATTGATAAGAGTATTCAAGGATATCCGCGATCACGTGTCCGCAAAACTTGAAGGTACGACCCTGGCCGACATGCGGTAAATAGGGAGGAATAAGATGCAGATAAAAGAGTTGAAGATCTTAAGCGGGGTGGGCAAGAGCGGCCAGCCCGACCTGGTGGAAGAGATAAACCTTAAAATGGGGGATGTGATCAGCATCGTGGGAGCGACCGGCTCCGGCAAGACCACCCTTATTGACGATATCGCGCTCTTTGCCGATCGCAACACGCCGACCAAGCGCCGCATCCTGATCAACGGAGAGCCCGCACCCGAAGAATTCATGAACGACCCGTCAAAAAACCCGATCGCCTTTATCACCCAGCACACCAATTTTCTCTCCGACCTGCCGGTGCAGGAGTTCCTTGATATCCACGCCAGCATCCGCCGGAGGGACAACATCGCGGCCGTGATCGATGAGACGGTGGACTTTGCCAACCAGCTGACCGGGGAGCCGATCAACCCTGACAATGGGATGACAGAGTTGTCCGGCGGCCAGACCCGCGCCCTGCTCATTGCCGACGCGGTGATCATCGGCAATTCGCCGATCATACTCCTCGACGAGATCGAGAACGCGGGCATCCACCGCACCAAGGCGCTGGAACTTTTAAAAAAGTACGAGAAGATATTTGTCTTTGTCACGCACGACCCCCGGATCGCCCTGCTTTCGAATTACCGCGTGGTAATGCAGAACGGCGCCATGACCAAAATTATCTTCGCCCACGACGAAGAGCTGATCGTGGCGGAAGAGATAAAAAAGCTCGATGACCTGATATTGCATTTTCGAAAACTGATCCGCAACGGCGAGCGGCTAAACCGGGATATCTTAGAAGAGCGGCTCGTGGCGTTCGGCTATAAGGTTGGGAAATAATTAATCTAAGGAGAATAAAATGAAAGTAATCATTTGCGCGGGCCCGCCCACAACCGGTAAAACCACGGTACTAAAACAGGTCACCAAGCGGCTGGTCGGCGCGGGCAAGCAGGTTTCCTATCTTAAAATTGACGTGCAGTACGCGGTCGAGGACGAAATGTTCAAAAAAGAATTCGGGATCCCGGCGAAGAAGGTTTATTCGGGCGAGCTTTGCCCCGACCACTGCAATGTCATGGTCCTGCGCGACGCCATCGAATGGGCAGTGGAGAATAATTCCGATTATCTGCTGGTCGAGACCGCCGGGCTTTGCCTGCGCTGTTCTCCCTATATAGAAGGATCGATGGGCATGGTCGTTCTAGAGGCGACCAGCGGGATGAACCTGCCCCGCAAGATCGGCCCCATGCTTACGCTGGCCGATATCGCGGTCGTTA
Organism: uncultured bacterium; assembly: GCA_903930225.1. GTDB lineage: Bacteria > Margulisbacteria > WOR-1 > XYC2-FULL-46-14 > WPAF01 > CAIYXV01. Next base: position 3,205 of record CAIYXV010000013.1, read on the forward strand.
CCAAGATCGACCTCATTTCGCAGGCAGAGCGGGAAGTGTTCCGCGCACGCATCATGCACGCCGCGAGCGATACCTATATCTGCGAGACCAACGCCCTTTGCGGGATCGGGATCGACGCGGTGGTAAAGAAGATCAACGCTTCCCCCGATGTCACGGATTCGCTGATATTGAGGGGCAATCCGCCGGTCGGAACCTGCACCATCTGCGTCGGGAAAAAAGAGATCGGCTGGCAGCAGCATTTCGGCGTGGTCAGGCCGCTTGAAAGCGATATTTTTTACCGGGGGGAATAATTTGCAGAGGATCTATCTGGACAATAGCGCGACCACCAAAGTCGATCCGCGCGTGGTCGAAGAAATGCTCCCGTACTTTTCCGATAATTACGGGAACCCGTCAAGCCTGCATACTCTGGGTCGGGAGGCAAAAGACGCGATCGATAGCGCTAGGGGCCGGATCGCCGCCTGCCTAAATGCCTCGCCCGATGAGATCGTCTTTACCGGCAGCGGGACCGAAGCGAATAATTTCGCCTTAAAAGGCGTAGCCTTTGCGAATCGGCAAAAAGGGAACCATATTATTGTTTCCCGGATCGAACACGACTCGATCCTCAATCCCTGCCGCTGGCTTAAAGACCAGAGGTTTGAGATCGAATATCTTCCGGTCCAAAAAGACGGCCTGGTCGAGGTTGACGAACTTAAAAAGCGGATAAAAAAAGAAACGGTCCTGGTTTCGATCATGCACGCCAATAACGAGGTCGGCACGATCGAGCCGGTAGAGGCGATCGGTGCGGCCTGCCGGGAGCGCGGAGTATATTTTCATACCGACGCCTGCCAGTCGTTCGGAAAGATCATATTCGATCCCCACCGTCAGCAGATCGACCTGGCGACGATCAACGCTCACAAGATCTACGGGCCCAAAGGGGTGGGCGCGCTATTCATAAGAAAAGGGGTAAAGATCTCGTCCTGGCAGCAGGGCGGCGGGCAAGAAATGGGGCTAAGGTCCGCCACCGAAAATATTCCCGCGATCATGGGTTTTGCCAAAGCGGTGGAACTCTGCTTTTTGGAATTTGAAAAAGAGGATGAAAGGCTGCGCCGCCTCCGGGATAAGATCATCGATCATATCCTCGAGCAGATGCCGTCTGCCTACCTTAACGGCTCCCGGGAACGCCGCCTGTCGAATAACGTTAATATCGGCTTCTATGGGCTGGAAGGGGAAGCGATCACGCTTCAGTTGAAGCTGGATGAAATGGGGATATTTGTTTCTACCGGATCCGCCTGTTCATCGAACGGATCGGACCATAAAGCTTCCCATGTATTGTCTTCGCTGGGGCTTGATCCGATCCAGGCGAGGGGAGCATTGAGAATATCCTTGGGACGTTATAATACGGAAGAAGAAGTTGACCGGTTCCTTGAAGTGTTGCCGAAAGCGATAGCAGGGCTCAAGTCCATCGCGTCTGTATTGGTATAGGAGGAAAGTAAAATGAACGAACAAAAATCCGGTCCCGTGACTTTGCCCGGTTTGGATTGCGGCCTGTGCGGCAAGAAATCGTGTGGGGAATTCGCGCAGGTCATAATCGAAAACCCTAAAGAGATCGAACGGTGCATACACCTTGACGGGAAAAAAGGTGCGACGGTTGTACCCGCGGCCGCGCAGGTCCAGAATGTCTGCAAGGGCTGCGACAACGTTAAGACCGACGCCGAAGTTACCTGGAAGGATTCTTTGGGCAGGGATTTTGATTTTATCCTCGATACTTTTCCAAACGAACCCGGACCGCGTGAGACGATCCTTCCCCACAATCCGGCGAGGACCAAGGAGCTTGACCTCAAACCGGGGGATATCATCATCGGCCGGCCGCTGGGAATGTCGTGCGGATGCCCCATCACCCATTGCGGGGTGGTGATGCAGGTCGATCCCGTAAACGGCGTGGTCGTATGGTGCGTCACCGGACCGCTCAATCCGCGGGCGAGAGAGCATAAAGATATCGGCTACTATTCGGCTGAAGCTTATGAGGGAGTGGTGAAGAACACGAACAAGGAAATTAAGATCGGCATGCGCTACTGGTTCATGCCTCACCGCTGCATGCTGCAGTGGCGCCACAGCGGGCTGGTGAATTTCATCAACCGCCGGAAAGACAGCCTGCAGATCCGCATCGAGGGGCTGTATATCGGATAGGGATATATTAAGCGAGCTTTTTTAGAATATCCCGATAGATCCTAATTATTTCAGGTTCCGAAAACTTATCCGTTCTGTACCCTAGAGAAGGGGTCCTATTATGGGCTTGATACAGGTCTTTGAATGTTGTCCGGTCTGTTTTGATGCGGTATTTTTCAGGGTCCGACCACATGGGCGAGCCGGGGTCAAGTTCGATCGGCATGATCTTCGCCTTAAAAAATCGATCGTACCGGTTTTTGATCAGTTCCATCAGTTCTTCGGTCTCTTTGATATCCGATCTTTCCTCAAAAGGCAGCCCAAGCGTAAAATAAACATCGGTCTTGATCTTTTTGTTGTTAAGCTGATCGAGCGTGTCGATCAGCTCCCGGTTCGAATAAGAGAACCCGCGGTTAAGGCCGCGCGCTCTTTCCGATCCGCAGTCGGGGGAAATGATGATGCGTGAGCCGTCGGTAAAAGTGCTTTTAAACGCTTCAATGAATGCCTTTGAAGGCAGCGACCAGCATTCAAAATATATGCCAAGCTCAAGCCGGTTTTTCCTGATCAGCTCAAAAAGCGGGAGGTAATAATCGGTCCCGGGGTAGGGGTCAAAACTGGTATAGATCGTATCTATCGAATATTCTTTTGCCTGTTTAAGATCTTCCACCGCCGATCCGAACGAACGCGCGACAATATCGCCCCTTCCGTTTATAAGGCATTGCGCCGCTTTCGCCCCGCCGCAGAACGAGCAGTTGGTCGTGCAGCCGCGCCCCAAATTAAAATATGCAAAGCTCTGACCGGAAAGGATGCGATCGATCGGAGCCTTTTGAAGCGTCCGTTCGAAATGGTAGATACGATTATAAATGCCGCTGTTCCTGATCAGCGACAGGTTCAGTATCTTTAAAGAATCAAATACGACAGGATCGATCGTGTAGCTTTGCGCGTTCTCAACTATTTTGTCGCCGTCCCTAAATGCCAGGTTCGGGATCGTAATCAATTCGTCCGCAGGCCCCGCGTTCAGGATGTGGTGTGCCAGCTTTTCGAGCGGCAGCTCCGCGTCGCCTTTGATCACAAAATCTATCGCTTTATGATCTTTTAGTATCTCCCCGGCAAAAAGCGAAGCGGTGAACCCTCCCAGTACGGTCATAACGTCAGGGTTCGCGGATTTTATCATTTTTGCGGTCTCAATTACGGCGTAGCTTTGAGGATGCCAGTGAAGGTCAAGCGCAACGATCTTGACCCGGTTCTCTTTGATGAAACGGTTAAGATCGAATTCGGGATCAAGCTTCTGCTCGATCGCCAGATGCATGATCATCGATCGGATGCCGGCGGAACTCAAACGGTCGGCGAGGGCGGTCAGGCCGAGCGGCATTTTTAATATTTCCAGATATGATCCGACTTTTTTAGGCGCATGGACAAATAGACAATCGATCATAAGTATCATTATACAAGCGCCGGATTATGATGTAAAATGAAAGATATGCGACTATATCTTATCCGCCACGGGGAACAAGTTCCCGCGCAGATCGACCCGCTTCAACCGTTATCCGAAAAGGGGCAGTTCGAAACTTCGGAAATGGCGGCGTTCCTTAATTATCTCGGGATAAAAGTGGAAGAGATCTGGCACAGCGGAAAAGAGCGCGCGAAGCAGACGGCCGCGATCATTGCCGAGGGGATAGCGCCCCGGAGCGTGATCGAGCGGGAGGGGCTTCTGCCTGACGATAATGTCCGGGAGCTGGCGCTCGAGCTTGTCACGGAGGAGAGGGAGATCACGATCGTGGGGCATTTGCCGTTCCTGAACAAATTGGTCTCCCGTCTTTTGACCGGCGTCGATACCCATCCCTGCGTGAATTTCGAGCGATCAAGCGCGGTCTGCCTTGAAAGATACGATAACAATCTCTGGCTGATCATCTGGATGATGAGCCCGGACATGATAAAGGGCCAGAACCGATGAAAAACCGGATCATACTGGCGTCGGCTTCCCCCCGAAGGGTGGCGCTTTTAAAAAAGATCGTTAAGGAATTCGAGATCATGCCGAGCACGATCGATGAATATCGGATCAAAAAATTGGATCCGATATCGTTCGCCCGGAAAGCGGCGATCTTCAAGGCCAACGATATCGCGTCAAAGCATAAGGACGCGGTCGTGATCGGGGCCGATACCATTGTCGTGCTTGATAAAAAGATCATGGGCAAGCCGAAGAACGATAAGCAGGCGATCTCCATGCTCAAAGCGCTTTCCGGCCGTACCCATGAGGTGATAACGGGGATCGCGGTAATTTTTCCGGGAGCGAAAAATATTATCTCTGATATCGAGGTCACCAAAGTCAAGATGAAAAAGATCCCGGAACGCCAGATCATTGAATATGTCAAGACCGGCCGCCCGCTGGACAAGGCGGGCGCATACGGGATACAGGAGATCGAGGATGTTTTTATCGACGAGATCGAGGGCGATTACGACAACGTGGTCGGCCTGCCGGTCCACAAGCTGAAGAAGATCCTGTCGCGAAAAATAAAGAGGTTGTGATAGAATCTTGTCCATGACCAAGGCGCTCTGGAAGCCGGGTACGATGGTCTATCCCGCTCCGGCGGTGATGGTATCCTGCGGCGACAAAAAAGATAATTACAACATCATAACCATTGCCTGGACGGGCACGATCTGCTCGGAACCGGCGATGACCTACATTTCGGTCAGGCCGATCCGCCATTCCCACGAGCTGATAAAACGGACCGGGGAATTTGTCATCAACCTGGTCACAAGGAAGCTGGTTTTCGCGGCTGACTTTTGCGGGGTAAAGTCGGGCCGGGACCTAAACAAGTTCAATAAGATGAAGCTCACCCCGGGAAAAGCGGAGCAGGTATCCGCCCCGCTGATAAACGAAAGCCCGGTCAATATTGAATGCCGGGTTACCGAGATCATACCGCTTGGTTCGCATGATATGTTCATGGCAAAGGTCCTTTGCATCCACGCCGATAAAAAATACATAAACAAAAAAGGCGCCTTCAGGTTCGAAGCGGCGGAACCGGTCTGCTATTCCCACGGCAAATATTACCTGTTGGGCAAAGAGCTCGGCTATTTCGGGTTTTCGGTGAAAAAGAAGAAATGAAAAAGCTGAACTGGGCCCTGATCGCGATCCTGCTTTTGGCCGCGGGGCTGTATTTTTTCCAGCTGGGAACGCCGTCGGTCTGGGACAATGACGAAGGCCAGCTGATGGGATCCTCGCTTGAGATGGTCGGATCGGGCGAATACCTGACCCCCCATCTTAATTCCGCGGTCTATTTTCACAAGCCGCCGCTTTTTGCCTGGCTGACCGCTTTAGTATTTAAGCTGTTCGGCTGTACCGAATTTTGGGGGAGGTTCTGGTTCGCGGCTTTCGGGATCATGGGAGTATATTTGACCTATCTTTTCGCCCGGGAATTATATAACGAAAGGGCAGGGTTGCTTTCCGCGCTGATCGTCTCTACCAGCCCGCTGTACGTGGTGCTTTCAAAAATGGCCCTGGTCGATATCGGGCTGACCTTTTTTATAACGGCCTCGCTTTATTTCTTTTATCTTGGCTACAAGGACCCGCAAAATAAAAAATGGTTCTATTTTATGTATCTAATGATGTCGCTCGGCACCATGACCAAAGGCCCGCTGGGCATTATTATCCCTGGACTTTCGATCGGCCTTTTTCTTCTGGTCGAAAAAAAGCTTTCGCTGGTCAGGGAAATGGTAGTTGCCCGGGGCCTTATGCTTTATCTTTTGATCGCTTCTCCCTGGTTTGTGATCGAGACTGTCCGTGAAGGATCGTTCTTTCTAAAAGTGATCTTCGGCCAGTTCCTTTTTTCAATTTATATGTCTCCCATGCAGCAGCATCCGGGGCCGATCTACTATTACCTTTTTGTCATCATCCTGGGGCTGATCCCATGGAGCGGCCTGTTCGTGTCGGCGGTCTTCAGACGGCCTCACTTACTGGTCTTAAGCTTGTTCTTAGTGATGCTTGCCGTCTTCTCCACCGCGTCCACCAAGGTGCCGGGATATTTTCTCCCGGCTTTTCCGGCAATGGCGATAATCACCGGCAGTTTTATTGACCGGATATTCAAAGGCGGGAACAAGCTTGAATATTATCTCGGGCTGATCTTTCCGGTAGCTTTCCTCTCGTTAGCGGTCTGGGGCGTTTCCATTACCAGTATCCCGGCGGAATACGCGCGGGCGGCCGTGTATCTCGAAACCCTGATGCTGATCGCGCTGGCCGGGTTCTTTCTCGCTTTTCTTTTTTCATTCATCAAGATCCAGCCGGCGTGGACCGTTGGCGGCTGGGCCGCGGCCATAATCGTGTTCTTCATCGGACTGATCGGCTGGCTTCTGCCGTACGCGGAAGATTTTAAATACACCCGGGACCTGTCGATTGGGCTTAACGGCATGGAGCGGGTCTGCTATTACAAAACCTGGCTTCCGCCCAGTCTTGTCTTTTACCTCAACCGTCAGAAGTATCCGACTGTCACACGGGAAATATTCGACGAAAGAGCGCTTAATGGATTTTTAAACCAGCCGGCGTCGGCCTGCTACACCTCACAGGATGAAGAAAAGAAAATAAAGACCAGGCATAAGATAATATTAAGCAAAGCCGGTTTCACGGTGATCAAAAGGTAAAAAGAGAGGCATTTATGGACCATATCTATTCCCAGTTCATCGCCAGTCTGATCGGACCAAACGAGGCCGGGCAGCTAAAAAAACAGCCGCTGGGCCGGGCGTTCCTTTACCTGTTTGTCATTGTCCTGGTCTTTGGTCTGATCTGTTCGGCCCTTTTTGTGGTTGATTATAACCGCTCCGTTTCAGATATTCTGGTAATGTTCAATGAAAAAGCGCCTGATTTTACTTTTGATCAGGGAGAACTGAAGGCCACTGGAAAAATGCCGGTCGTGATCGAGCAGAGCAAAGACATGATCGTGATCGTCGATACGACGGGTAAGACCGATATCTCGGCGCTCGACAAGTACGAGACCGGCGTCCTGATCACGAAGAATAAAATGATCGACAAAAAAAGCAAAGTTGAACAAAGGGTCTATCTTTTTGACAGTTATAAGGACTGGAAGTTCACGAAAGCGGACGTTGCGCGCTGGCTGCCACTCCTTAGATGGTTTTCGGTCGGTATCGTGTTTTTCACGGTGGCGGGCTTGTTCGTGCTAAAGCTGATCGACGCACTTATACTGGCGGTGATCGGACTGCTCATGTATTCGATCATGAAGGTCAAGCTCACTTTCGGCGACCTTTACAAGCTAAGCCTATATTATCTTACCCTGCCGATAGTAGTTCATACGGTGCTGATCGTGACCAGGGTGGGGATCCCGTCTTTTACCTTTATCTATTATCTGATCGCGCTGGTCTACCTGTTCGGGGCCGCAAAAACGTTGAAGAACACGCCGTAATGTGTGATAATTAAGCCATCAAGGAGAAAACATCATGAAAACAAGAACAAGGGTATTGACCGATGTCTGGTTCGGCGTTAGCGAATATCCCAGAACGATCATCAGGGATTTTCTTTTAAGCTTTGCATTCAGCGTGGTGATCGCGCTCTGCTCGCAGATCGCGATCCCTCTGCCGTTCTCGCCGGTCCCCATCACCGGGCAGACTTTCGCTGTGATCCTGGCCGGCATCGCGCTGGGAAGCAACCGCGCGCTGGCGGCGATGATGATGTATGTTTTTGAGGGCGCGCTGGGACTGCCGGTTTTTGCTCCCGGCGGCGCGTTCGGCATTGCCCGCTTGTTCGGGCCGACCGGCGGATACATTCTCGGCTTTATGGCCGCGGCGTACTTTGCCGGTTATCTGGCGGAGCGGGGATGGGACCGCACTTTTTTAAAGACGCTGGGCATTATGCTTGGCGGGCTTTGCCTGATCTATTCTTTTGGACTGATAAGATTGGCCGCTTTCCTTCCTCTAAATAGAGTGCTGATCGCGGGGCTAATACCATTCATCCCCGGAGAACTGGTCAAGATGACGTTGGTTTCGACCGCGCTTCCTTTTGTCTGGAAGCTGATCAAGGATTGATCGAGCTTACAGTAACAAAAGAAGATGCCGGGCGGCGCCTGGACGCGTACCTGGTCAAAGAAGCCCACGGCTTATCCCGCACTTTTATCCAGAAGCTCATTGATGATCTGAAAGTCGAGATTAACGGCCATCCGCCCAAGCACAGCTGCAGACTGAAGATAGGTGACAGGATCACGGTCGACGTCCCTCCTCCCAAAAAGTTCGAACTGAAACCGGAGAATATCCCTCTCGATGTTGTGTACGAAGATGACGACCTGATGGTGGTCTACAAACCGCGGGGAATGGTCACGCATCCGGCGATGGGCAATTACAGCGGGACGCTCGTTCACGCGCTCCTTTATCACGCGAAGAACCTTTCGGGTATAGGAGGGGTGATGCGGCCGGGGATCGTTCACCGCCTGGATAAAGATACCTCTGGATTGCTATTAGTCGCCAAGTCGGATCTCGCGCACCGATCGCTTTCAAAGCAGATCAAGGACCGGACGGTAAAAAGGGAATATGCCGCGCTGGTCCACGGCACAATCGAGCAAGATGACGGATTCGTGCAGGCGCCGATCGGGCGGCATCCGAGGGACCGCAAAAAAATGGCGGTAATAAAGAATCCCGACCTGAAAAGCCGCGAAGCTCTGACTTTTTTCAAGGTGATAAAGAGATTTCCCGCCAAAGGCGGGTCCGCCTCCGGCGGAAAGGATTTTACCTTAGTTGAATTGAAACTAAAGACCGGACGCACCCATCAGATCCGCGTGCACATGAGCTATATCAAGCATCCGGTGGCGGGCGACCGGACTTACGGCGGAAAAACAAATATCATGGGGATCGAGGTCAAGACCCTTCTGCACGCCCGGACGATCGGTTTCGTTCATCCGCGCACGGGAAAGTATCTGGAATTCTCTTCGCCTCTGCCGGACGACATGCAAGAAATAATTAATCTGTTAAATCCTAACAATGAAAAATCCGAATATCCTAAATCCGAACAATGAATCCCTCACTACGTTCGGGATATATTTATAATGTGCGAAGCACTCATAGTTCGGAATTCGGATTTAGGATATTCGGATTTATTAAAAGATGATGTAGCTGGACATGAGGCCGAGGCAGCAGGGGATGCCTAAGATCACGATCGTTTCCATGTTCCCGAAATTGACCCCACAAATGTTAAGCGCCAGAAAAAGCCCAACGCCAAGCAATATCCCGATCCCTCCGCCGCAGACAAATTTAAACGCAGGGTTCTTCGCGCCGCCGGCATTATTTATTTCCTCGACGGCCTCATTGATCAAGGCGCGGGGGACAGCGTCCTCCGGCTGCGGTCTTATTATCCTTACCTGTATTTCTGCCGGTACCCTGATCATGATAGTATTTAGGTAGTTAGGTTGATAGGTGGTTAGGGTTCGTTGCCTATCTACCTTTGTCCTCCATTATATTATCGCTTCCGGGCCTTTAAAATTTCAGGTAAAAATGATAAAATCCATAAATGCTGCTAGTGATCGATGTGGGCAATTCTACCGCCAAATTCGGGCTCTTTAAAGGCGATCGCCTTAAAAAGAACTGGTCTTGCGACACTTCCGCGCTCGCAAAATGGAAGCCGCCAAGGAACCTGACCTCTCTCCCGGTAATGGTCTCATCGGTCGTTCCGAAAGTTGATCCGATCCTCCGGAAGAAGTTTAAGAATATCAGATTTGTATCGGTCGGGGACGCGAAAGGCCTTAAGTTCGGTTTTAAAAATAAAATAGAGATCGGCGCGGACCGGA
>CAIYXV010000014.1 GCA_903930225.1 uncultured bacterium
GCACAGGTCGAATAGGAATTGAGCGTAAATAAAAAGCGGATTCCTGCAGATGTCCGGATTGTTCCGCGCCAGCAGGATCAGGATAAAATTATACAGGGAAAAGATGAGGGCGACGTATATGATCGGCAGGACGGCGAACTTCAATCCTACCGAAAGGGTCATGAAAATGATGGCGACGATGCTGGAGAGCGCGGTCCAGCGGATATTAGAGACTAGTATTATCCGATTCGCCTCTTCCGGAAGAGGTTTCTTTGCGGCCATGAAATAATTATACTACAATTTTAGGCCGGCGATAGGTTTAATAGAAAGGTCGGAGGGATGACCCGCCTTTAACCTGTGATAGCCGGCGCACCCGATCATGGCGGCGTTATCGGTGGTGTATTCGAGCGGCGGGATGATGACGGTCAATCCTTCTTCTTCCCCGCGCGCTTTGATCTGCGCCCGTAATTGAGAATTGGCTGATACTCCGCCGGCGAGGCAGACGGTTTTAATATTGTTATCCGTCACCGCTTTGATGGTTTTTTCAACCAGGGTATCGACTACTGCTTGCTGGAAAGAAGCAACCAGATCAGAAAGATGGGTTTCTCCTGAGACTAAAGTTCCCTGCCTGCCGGCAGGCAGGTCGGTTCCTCCCATCTTTCTCATTACATAATTAACCACCGCGGTCTTGATGCCGCTGAAAGAAAAATCATAGCCGAATTCCGGCTCCATCATGGGGCGCTTGAACTCGACCGCTTTTGGGTTCCCTTCTTTTGCCATTTTATCGATGACCGGCCCGCCGGGGAAACCGAGCTTTAAAAATCTTGCCACTTTGTCGAACGCCTCGCCGGCCGCGTCGTCGCGGGTCTGTCCGAGCGTCTTGTATTTGCCAAAATCTTTTACCTCGACGATCATCGTGTGACCTCCGGAAACGATCAACGATATGAATGGAAATTCAAGAGTTTGGATATTGGGATTTGTAATTTGAGAATTGTTTGGGATTTGGTATTTGGGATTTGTGATTTGCGCCAAAAAATTGGCGTAAATGTGTCCCTCCAGATGGTTCACGCCGATCAGCGGGATATTGAGCGAATAGGCGATAGCTTTGGCGGCGCAGACACCGACCAGGAGAGATCCCACCAACCCCGGCCCGTACGTGACAGCGACCGCGTCCAGGTCCTTGAATCCAATGCTGGCTTTATCGAGCGCTTCCTTGATGATCGGGTTGATGACCTCGATGTGCTTGCGGGAGGCGACCTCGGGAACGATCCCGCCGTACTTGCGGTGGAACTCGATCTGCGAGGCGATGACATTCGAAAGCACCTCATCGCCGTCCCTCACTACGGCGGCGGAGGTTTCATCGCAGGAAGATTCGATGGCGAGGATAAGCATATTTAAAATTATAGCATGAAAGCAGACCGGCTGGATCCGATCCGAAACTATCAACGGATAAAAAAACGAATCAACGAATATCCAAAATCATCCCATCCATTCAAAAACTATCAACGGATAAGAAACGAATGAACGAATGTCCGAGATCATCCGATCCGTTTATTCGTTGACAGATTCGTTGATAGATTCGTTGATAGATCCCCTTACTTGATCCTCTTCACCTTATTAAAGGGATTCCCTTTTTTAAGATTAAGGGACATTTCCTTGCCGTCGGGCGAGATCTTGTATTCGGCGGTAACTTTTAATTTTGGCATGGACGCCTGCCAGTAGGACCAGATACCGTTCGCGGCGGTGTAATTGTATTTAGACACTCCGCTTAAGATCACTGTCCCGTTGGCGCGAAAATCATAACCGCCGCGCTTATCTACTCCCCAGACCCCAATTATTTTCTTGTCGATCGCGGCAAATGCGGTCCCGCAGATAAGGATCAGGGCGAAGCAGACGATACCCAGATGATAGAACATTTGTTTGTTTTTCATGATTGCCTCCTCTGAAACTATCAACGGATAAGAAACGAATGAACGAATATCCGAAATTCCCTGATCCGTTTATTCGTTGACAGATTCGTTGATAGATCCCCCTTTAACTGCTGGTGATTTTAACGCAACGCGGGGGCAATTGCAAGGCGGGAGGGGCAATAACGGGCCTCTTGATTTCCTCCCGATAGGGCGTAGAATTCTAGTCAACTAACGGGAGGTAAAACATGCTTGATATTATCGGTCTCATTTTGATCGTTATCGGCTGGTCTATCCAGCTCATATCCCGGAAGAAAACCATCGTACCGGCTTTCCCGTTCTGCTACGCGCTGGGGGTGCTGCTGCTGGTTATTACAGGCTGGCAGGCGGGGTACATAGTGGCTGCCGGTTTAAATATGATGGTAGTTGTTTTGGTGTTTGGGGTGGCGATCGTTTCATTATAATGCCGAATTGAGGTGTCGCTTCCTCCTTCGTCCGCTGGGAACGGACTTCGGAGGACAAGTTGCGACATTATTATAATGTGCCGCAGGCACACATAAATTCGTAATTAAGGGAGGGATATCATGGAAACAATGATCGGCAATGTGGTTTTACTTGTGTTTCTGGCGGCCCAGATAGTAGTTGGGACCAGCGTTATCCATTCAAAGAAGCCGTACAAGATCGTGTTATTGGCTGTACATATTATTCTTTCCCTTTTCATCCTCGCCGGGTTTGCTTCGGGGATCTATGTGTACTTCATGGGAATCGTTGCCGGAAAAATGTTCGCCGCGATCTCTTTGTACGGCGCGGGAGCGGCATTGCTGTTAGGTCTTATGACCGGAGTAATGCTGCTGCCCCTCAAGAATGTTAACCCAAAACTTGTTTTGGTCCATAAGATCGCAGCGTTTGTTACGGCTGGCTTGCTTATAGCGCACATTATATCCCTGGCTGTAAAAATATAAATTGTCGAAGGTCTCGAACCCGACGCCCCCGTTGAGCCGATCGCTGATGAATTGCGTCAAGTGGCCAGCGGAAGCGAGGCGCGTTTCGAAAAGCGTGATGAGTTACGCGGCACGGACAACGCACTACGAAATGCCCTTCGCTCCCGCACAACGCCCAACGCACCTCAAGGTATCTTAATAGTGGGGCACCTCCCATTTTTGCCCAAATTAGCTCAATTGCTTAAGTGCTTAAGCCGGAGTTAGGGAAGGTTGAGCTTAAAACAGGCGATTATATAAAAATAGTAATGCCGAATACCTAAATTCGTGATTTGAGATTGATGAAGACGGGTGGGGTGGTGAGGGTTGCAATATAGTTTGATTATTTCTATGAAGGGCGTAGAATTTGAAACGAGATGAAAACATATAATCAAACCAAAGAAGGTCAAGGGCGATTTAAAGCAAATAAAACCCATTTTTATCATTTCAGCAAATTAATACAAAAATTGTATGGGTCCAATCTTGGGGCAGCATATGGTGAAATATGCAAGCAAATGACCGGACTAAAAATTGATCATATCGATGCGGATGATAAAACATTAGATGTTATTAGGAAAAATTTACTAGATGCATGGAATACAGAGCATGTTAATTATTTGCTTAGTGGGATGAATGTTAGTGATCAGATATCTGCAAATCAATGGAAGATAATCCATCTCTATTATTCAGTTTATTATTTACTGCGAGCTCTTTATTGTGTTTACAAAAAGGAGGAAGAGGTGGAGCATCGCAATGTTCTAGGTTTCATTTCGAGCGGCATCCAAGCTGGGAAAATAAGCTTAATAAATCCTTGGAATTATATTTATTTATCAAAATCAAAGGAGCACTTCAGAAATTTCCCAAAAGACTTTTCTTTTAAGGTATCCCGTAGTTGGGAAATAAAGGTTCCTTCCGCACAAAATATGGCTGCTTGGTTAATGAATACTTCAAAAAAGAAGGGACGCAAAAAGAAGAAGGAGATCCCGCCAGTATCTTTATTTGATTGTTTGTATCGAATGCGGAAGTGGTCGAACTATAGGGCGGGAGAGGATATATTATCGGGTAAAACACAATCTAGTTTTAAGCAAGATGTTACAGAATTGTGTGAAGATATTAATTTCGTGATGAGCAGCACACTTGGCCTATTAGAAATGTTTATAATTAGATTAATCGGACAAAAACAAATGTTGATAATATATGAAAAGTGTAAGAAATATTTCAGTCTAAACAGTATAAAGAACGATCAGCTGACAACGAGAATGCAAGTGTTTCTACAAAATGACCTTAAATAAAGTTGAAGGAAACTACAATGTTTTACTCGGCAACCGGCTTTGGGTGTCAATGCTGGGAAAAGAAATAGGGACTGGGAACTGGGGGCTAGGGACCAGGAACCAGGGGCAAGGGACTTGGGACTAAGGGTCGAGGGACGAGGGATTATCTCTTCTTCCCGCAAAAAAGACAAAAAGCACGGTGTACGCAGATCGTTTCCCCGCATTTCGGGCAAATCCATCTTTTTCCCTCGTTTTTAACGAACTTCCTCACCCCGATCTTCCTGATCTTCTCCAAATTCTCGATCATGCTCATCCCGTATTTTGTCCGATACCTTTTATCCAGGCTCTTGAGTTTAGCGCAGGGATAGAGCTTGCAGGTGAAACAGAACCTTTTTTGTCTGGGACATAGCTTAATGCGGCAGCGGGCGCACGACTTCGATTTATTGGGGCTGTATATCAGGCAGCCGGGACAATGGTTCTTTTCCCTAAGATACGCGATGCAGATACCGCAGTTCATGCCGCAGGGTGCTATCAACTTGGTTGGAAAGCCTTGTTTGGCCATGAGAAGATTTTCGCACCGACAAACTGTTAAGTCAAACTCGAAATGCTAAATACGAAATTCGAAACAATTTCTAAATTCGAAATTCCAATTTCTGATTTGCTTCGTATTTCGATATTCGAATTTCGGACTTGATCCCAACTTTGGTTGCCAATGCTGAGAAAAGAACTAAGGAACTAGGAACCGGGGGATGAGGGACAAGGTCTTACTTGAACGGCGGCTCTCCGCGCTCATTAAGATAAGCAGTATATTCTCTCTCCGCGGGGGAAAAGGGGAGGCGGAAGAGGCCGAAGCCGTTCCAGAAGGTGGGCTGGCGACCCTGACGGTCTTGCTCCGCTCTGGTCTTCAAATATGCAAGCGCGGCGCTCTCGCGCTCCGTTTCACCCAACCGCTTGAGCTTGTGGTACTCATCATCGAATTCTCTGGGAGCAAAGATCATGTCGTAAGCCCCCTGGGCGAACATGATCCCCCCCGGGACCGCCAGGAACGCGGCGAGGGGAACGGTCACGATCTGGCCCCAGCCGGAACCGCTGTCAAACACGACTTTGCCGCCGCCGACCAGTCCGGCGCCGCCGATCAATTTAAGTGTGGGCGAGAAGTAGTGCCAGACGAACTCCTCATCCGCCAGCGATCTCAAGCGGTCAAAGGCGGAGCGGGACGGCTCGACGCTCCAGGCGCCGGAGATCGTAAGAGATAAGAGGCCGACTAAAAGAACGGCGGCGACAAGATTGTTTAGCATGGCTAAATTCTCCCACCGCCGTATTTGGGTGTCAATATTGTGAGCGTAGAGGGAAACGGGGAACGGGAAAAGGGACGGGGGACGGGGAAGAAGGGGGGATGGGAAACGGGGAATGGGGCTAAGGGACTAAGGGACTGGGGAAATGGGAAAATTGATCAATGGAAGGTCCTTAACACAAAACGTTCGTTTTCCCAGACCAGTTCGTGGGTCGTGTTGGTAAAGGCCTCGGGATCATTATTGTAGCCATTATCCAAGATGTCTCCCCCCAGTGAAACGCTGATATTAAACCCCTCCCTGGGCAGCTTTATATAAAGAGGAGCAGGTTTGTTCTTGTCTTCCGGTTTAAGATGATCGGACCAGATAAAACTGGCTAAGGTTATGGGGGGGAGATACTTGTCGGTCACTTCCTGCCAGACCTGTTTTTTGAAGGTGAAGAACCGCAAGATCGAGGTATCGCAGCACATTCCCCAGTTGGTCCGATTGACCGCGATCAGATGCGAGCGGTCTTTTAATATCCAATAGGCGACCTCTACAGAATCTCCGCCGCCGCCGCCCTCATTGCAAACGGATAAAAAACAATTTTTACGGTCAATTTTCACGATAGTGTCGAACCCGGTCCCGTTGGTGAACTTGGCCGGTCCTTTAAGCAGCGCTTTTCGCCAGTTTTGGTCATAAGGAATAACGCTTATAGGCAGCAGCCGGAAATACGCCACGATATCATAAGGCTCTTTATATTCGGTTAAGAGGGAACGGTCGTAAGAAAGGTCTGACTGGCCGCCCGCCGGCACAGCCTGGCTGCCAGCGATCAGGACCACCGCCAGGCAAAAAAGTACCGCGCAGGACTTTTTCATGTTTGACCGCTTTGTCCCTAAAAACTATTTTTCCAGCAGTTCGATGACCTTGGGGAAGTTTTTCCTTTTAGCCAAAGCCAGGGCGGTCTCGCCGATGACGCTTTTAACGCTCTTATCCGCTCCCTGCTGCAGCAGATATTCAACGACCGGAGCCTGGCCTTTGAATGCCGCTTGCATCAAAGCGGTGGACGGCGAGCTGGACTGGTAGTTTACGTCGACCCCTTTGGCCACTAAAAGTTTGACGACCGAAAGCATTCCCTGGTTAGCCGCCCAGAGCATCGGGGTTGTGCCGGTCGACGACGCCAGGTTGGGGTCGGCGCCGCTTTTGATCAGGAGCAGGGCGGTCTTTTCGTCGCCTTGTTCGCAAGCCTGAAGCAGCGCGGTCCAACCCTTGTTGTCATAGTATTCGCCCTGGGCGTTAAGGTCGATCTTGGCTTTTATCAGCTGAGCGGCCATCGCGGTGTTCCTTTTGGCGACCGCGTAGATCAGGGCGTTGTTGCCGGTGATGTCCTTTAGGTTGACATCGGCGTTGGCCTTGAGCAATAGCAGAACGACCTTGAGATATCCTTTATCGGCCGCGTACATTAATGCCGTCCAGCCGGCTTTGTTTTGCAGATTTGGATCGGCGCCTTCCTTAAGCAGATAGGCTACGATCTTATCGTTGCCGCCGGCCGCCGCTTCCATTACCGGCGTCCAGTCGTTTTCAAGCCGGGTGTTCACGTCCACTCCCGATCCAATGATGCTTTTTACTTCATCCAGCCGCCCCTGACGCGCGGCGGCGGCCAATTCCGGGTTTGCCTCGGCGCTCGATACCGGGTTCGCCTCGGCAAATGCCAGGGTCCCCATCAGAACCAGTAGAACGAACGAAACCGCCATTTTTTTTATCATCTTATTTCTCCCTTTTCGCGCGACTTTATGGGCCGTGCGTATTCTCCCACCTCTATCTTAGGGTGTCAATGCTGGGGAGGGGACGAGGGAAAAGGGAAATGGGACTAAGGGACTGGGAAAAGGGACGGGGGGGGCGAGGGACGGAGAAAAAAACTATTTCTTACCTTTAGCGAACAACTTCTCCGCCGGACAGCCGAGGTCTCTCTGCTTACAGTTGGAGCAAATAAAACAAGTGCGCATGAAGCCGGTGACGGGCATAGCTAAAATAATAATCGCCAGGATCAGTCCCAGCGTCAGAAAATTAAAATGCAAAAACAAATAAATTATCCCGCCAAGCAGAGGGAACAGCACAACCAGCATGTCGGGGATCAGGTCTTTTAAGCCGATCTTCCTGTCCGTGAATCTCTTGGGATCGCCTTTTTTAAAAAATAACGGAGCGAGCTTTCCTCTCCCCAGCCCGCAAAATTTTCCGTAATAATAACAGCTTACGCATGATCGGCTCATGACTTTAAATTCTACAAAGAGGCAAACAATAAGGTAGAGCACAACAGCGATCGGACCGAAGCCGGACAATATATAAAAGCCGAGCGCGTAGATCGACAGGGACAGCAGGACCGATAGCAACGGGATCCAAAACGGATAGTTTTCGTAGGAATTATGGTCAGTCATAACGATCAGATAACCTTAACTATCTTTTGGAGCGAATTGTGGCCTTTCATGATCTTGATCCTATTCTTCTTGACGTTATAATGCTCTGCCATTAGATCGGTCAATATTTCATTCGTTTGACTGGTATGCTCCGGTGACGCTATATAAAGCCGCGTCCCTTTCAATTCATTATGATCCGCGTTCAGTACCACTTTTATTTCAACCAGTATTTCTGTCATGATGTTCTCCTTTACTTGCTTTATTATACTATATATTTGGAGAAGGAACTAGGGAACTGGGACGAGGGACGTGGGATGAGGGGGTGATCGGAAGCAGTTACCCAACAGAACATCGAATAATGATATGTGTTGGGTAATAATCCGTTGACCGGCATTACCTAACAAGATATAATATTTATGTATTTGTTAGGTAATAGGAGGCTGTATGAGAGGTGTAATAAAAGGAGTGCTGGCTGAAGAGCTGGAGAACTCCATCAGAATGAAAAAGAGTTATGAGGAAGCATTGAGAAACCTGCCAAAGGGCTCACTGGTGATCAAAAAAATACGGGGACATGAATACTGTTATCTGGCCGAAAGGGTGGGGAAGAAAGTAAAATATAAGTATTTAGGCAAAATAACCGATCTGGAGAAAAAGAAGTATTTGGAAGCGACAAAAATAAGAGCAAAATACAGAGAAAATATGTCGCAGGTCAAGAAACAGATAAAATTCCTGAAGGGAAGCTTGCGTGGAAAACAAGCAGTTTGAGCTTTGTCTGGAAGTGTTGCGCCGTTTTTCCAAAGAGGGCTTGTTGAATAAAATGATCCTTATCGGGAGCTGGTGCTTGATATTTTATGAAGATTTTTTTGCCGGGCTGAATTACACCCCAACAATCAGGACCAGGGATATCGACCTGTTAGTGTCTTTGCCTCCCAAGATCAAGACCGAAATAGATGTCCCGGAATTATTGGCGGATCTGGGATTTATCCCTGATTTTATAGGCTCCAAAGGGTACATGAGGCTCAATCATCCAGAGTTAATAGTGGAATTGTTGGTGCCGGAAAGAGGTCGGGGGACAGATAAGCCTTACCCCTTGCCTGGCCTTAAAATGAACGCCCAGCCATTGAGATACTTGGATTTCCTTGCGACTAATACCATATTGGTTAAGTATGGCGACATGACTATTAAAGTGCCGCATCCTGCCGCTTTTGCGCTTCATAAATTAATAATCTTTAAAAGGCGGACTAAAAAAGATAAAGCAGAAAAAGACGAACAGCAGGCGCTTATGATATTTGATTCTCTGATAGAAAAGGGCGATTTAAGAAAAATAAGAGATATTTATCGTTCAATGCCTAAAAGCTGGCAGGAAACTATATTAGATAATTTGAAAAAGCTTGATCGAAAAGATATTGAAGAGATATTAATTTCATAACTTGCAACAATGTTTCCCCAAAATCTATTTAAAATCACCAACCTCATGATGTCAGCGGGAGGGGAAGGGGAGAGGAAAGAGGGGCGAGGGACGTGGGAAGAATTGGGAACTAAGGGACTAGGGAACTGAGGAATTAGGCAATCAGAACTTCAGCGCTTTGAGTTTTTCAATATAGGAATCCGTTCTTAGGTCTTTTGCGCCAAGCAGTAAACTCGCGGCCAGCTTTTTGCCGGTCAGTGATTCAACCACCGGAAGCACTGTTAGGTTATTCGACGGCATGCCGGAGACCGAAACAAAAGCCGCCTTTTTGAATTTGTCCCTGAATGTATTGATGTAAGTCCTTATTGCCGGAGTGATATTGCCAGCCCAGATGGGGGAAGAGAGAATGACCAGATCGTAATTGGCCGGATCGTATCTTAGCGGCCCCAGGACCGTTTCTCTTTGTTTCATCGCGTCCCGCCCGCCCATTAAGAATCCCAAAACACCCGCGCGGTTAACAGTATCGATCAGCTCCTCCGTATCCGCTCCGAGGATCTTCTGCAGTTCCAATGCGACTTTCTTGTTGGAGCCGCTGCGGGAGTAGTAAGCGATCAATGTTTTCATGACTCTATTGTTGTCCCGTCATCTAGTCCTTGGCGGATTTCCCGACCAGAAAACCGACCGCGCTCCCCAGGATAACCGTCGTAATGGTGACCGGGAGCAGGCTGGCCGGCTGGATGCCGGCGATCAGGACGGCAGAAGGGAGAAGCGTCAAAAAAGCGATCAGGATCCCTTTGAGGACCGGATCGATCTTCAAGTCAACCGCGGCGGTAAAAAATCCGACCACCACCCATAAGGTAAAAGCCGACAGGTTCGCGTCCCAGTTCATCTTCATCAGCAGCATCGGGGTAATATCGATCAAGCCCGCCAACACGCCGAAAAGAATACCCAACTGAAGCTTTTTCATGATCGGCCTCCTGGTTTTTCTGTATTCTGCCACCGTCATCGTTGGGAGTCAACGGGAAAAAGGAACTAAGGGAGAGGGAAGAGGATAATATCTAACTTCGCCGGGCCAAAAACCAGAACCCCGCGGCCGCCGCGATCAGCTGAAATATTCCCATCCGTAGGAAGTAATCATAGAAGACCGGCGGCGAAGTCAAAAGAAGGATGCTGTACAGCGCTAATGCCGCCCAGAGAAAAATACATTCCGACCAGCCGCCGAACGCGGCTTTTAAATTGACCACCCCATAGTTAAGGCAAAGCGGAAAGACCGCCAGCAGATAGGCGGGCAGGTAATCCGCCGACTTCCGGTAAACTTCCCCGAAAAAGAACGGAATGAGCATTCCCCCCCAAAAAAAGAAAATGATAAAAGCGGCGCCAAAGACCGCGGCGGAGAACAAATAACCGACGCCAAGATAATAAAGGCCTTTTTTGCTTATCCGGTGTTCCACCAGCCGCGGGTAAAGGAGCGGGAAAATAAGAAAAGCATAGATCAGGACGCCTTTGCCGATCAGGCTTATGAGCGCGTACCGGCCGCAGTCTTCCGGAGAGAATACTTTCCCCGCGATGATCATGTCCAGGCCGATAAAAAATCCGCCGGCCAGCGTGATCAGCATGATCTTTAAATAATCGAGGAAAAGTTTTCTATCGACCTTGAAGCTTAAAAAATATCCCGGCCGGACCGAAAAGTTGATCTGGCCGATCGACGCGATTATACCGATCAAGCCGGCCGTGATGGCGGAGATCACGCGGCCGCCGAGCGCGAAGAACACGCCGCTGGCCAAAAGCCGGACTGTAAGTTCCACCGGCCGGCTGAGCAGGTAAAGCGCGTCCCTCTTTTTTGCCTGAAGCAGTCCGCGGTAGGCGTAAAGCAGGGACCAGGCCGGCAAAGTGGACGCCGCCAGCAGGAACAATATTATCTGCGGCAGGGTGAGGGGCGTGCGCCAGAAAACAAGGAAAATGAGTTGAACCGCGCCTAACGCCAGGCCGGAGATGAGCGCGATGGGCAGAAGGTCGCGCAGGCTACGGGCGGGATATTCGATCAGCGTCCGCGCGACGAAAGGAGACAGGGCTTCCAGCGGGCGCCCGAACGACAGCATCACCGCCATCAGCACGGTGTATTCGCCGAAGCCGGTCGGCCCCAGCCAGCGGCTGGCCATAGATTGGAAACCAAAACCGGCCAGGCCGGTAAGAACGAGGGAAAACGCGAACGATACCGATCTTTTGGACGGGGTTTTCACCGGACAATTATAGCACGCCTACTATCCACCTCGTGCGGCTTGGATCGGTCGGCTCGCCGAAACCCATATTTTCATAAAAAAGCATGGCAGGAAGATTGTGCTTGTGGACCGCATAATCGATGACCTTAATATCATATTCCCTTGCTATATTATAAAGCGCCAGAAGCGACTCCCCGCCTTTGCCCAGGATCCTGGATGATAATTGGCTCATTTCCAGATGCCCCGGGATAAGGTTGAAAGACAGCGTGAACAGATCGGGCGCTTTTTGGGCCGGACCGTAAAGACTCAAGGGAAAGCTGGTCCCGGGCGGCGCGACCCTGAATATTACGTAAGACATGAGATTAAAATTTGAAAAATATATTCCGAGCGGAAACCCATTAAAAGCGGAGCCGAGATGTGAAATTACCAGCGAGGTCAAGTCGGGGTTATTATATCCACCGGCGAAAAACAGTTGGAATTGATTGCCTCCCAGTTTGAACCGGGGCAGATCGATATGCGCCTGCACCTGCGCCAGGCTTATCAAACACTCCGCTGCCGCGACCAATGCCCGCGCTTTCACCGGGCTGATCGTACGCGCCGCGGCCGCAGCGGACGCCCGCTCGGCCAGCGTCACCTTTCTTTGGAATAATTGCCCCGCACCGGGGCCTGCAGGATATAAATTTAATGACATCGTATCCGTTCTCCCGGTTAGTTATCAGTTAAAAATGGGTGGGATTTCATGGGATTGGGATAAAGAGAAGGTTAATTTGTTATTTATTCGACGGCGTGGCCCTAATATCAACGATAAATAAAGCTCTCAAATACTTAAGAGATCTTTGATCAGCTTTTTGAGGCTTGCACTCCGTTCTGTCCCCAGTTCTCCTTGGGAATATCGCGGATTACCACGATCACTGCTTCCGGAGGACAGCCGACCGTATCGCAAACGGTCTTGGTGACGTTCTGAATCAGCTTGTCCTTTACTTCTGCCGGACGCCCCGCCCACATATCAATGTTAACGATCGGCATAATGGTTAAAAGTTTAAGCTTGTGCCAAAGCTTCCTTCCATGTAAGCGCTGGTGTCGGAGGTGTTGTAATTCGAATGCGCCGCGTCGGGGATCATATACCGGTATTCAACCCCGGCGCTGAACCCGCCGACCGCGACCTTGACGCCCGTTTCAGCCTGATAGCCGGTGGTGGCTGTGGTATTGCCCCCGGAGGAGGTTGAGTTATAGCTCAAGCCGGCGCCGACATACGGAGTAAAGATCCCGCCAATGGTTTGGTTGTAAATAAGGTCGGCGGTAACGGGCATATAGGTGACCGAATCTCCCCCTACATTATATGTGGTGGTTTCAACCGCTCCCCGAACGCTTAGGTTCGAGGTGATGTCGTAGTTTGCGCCCACACCATACATAACAGACGGGCTCGCACCATTGCCGGGATTGTACATGCCGGCGCGTCCGGAAATATTTAACGTTCCCGCCAAAACCGGGAGACCAAGCGCCAGGACCAGGATCGAACCCAGCATTAATTTTTTCATATTAGTTGCACCTCTTAAGCATTATACAACAAGGACCGGGCCGCATCAAAGCGAAATCAGAATTATTTTTTAAAATAAGCATTGACAATGGTGAAACCGATTATAAAATGAAATCGAATGACCCTGGTCCTGGGGCAAAGGATGTGTCAACATGAAAAAAATTACGATCCTTGTTTTAACCCTTCTGGTATCCTCCTCTATTTGTTTTTCTTCCGTTCCCGGCCAGATCAATTTCCAGGGATTGCTGAAAGATTCGGCCGGCAAGCCGGTGAACAATAGCGCGCAGACCATTACTTTTTCGATCTACGCCGCGCCCACCGGCGGTGTTCCTGTAACCGCGCTGTGGTACGAGACCAAGAGCGTGACGGTAGAGAACGGGATGTATTCCACCCAGCTGGGCGATTCGAACCCGCTCCTCAGTTCGGTTTTTGACGGAAGCACCAGATATCTGGGGATCGCGGTGGGGACGGACCCGGAAATGGCGCCGCGCCTGCCATTGATCTCGGTACCTTACGCGTTCCGGGCGGCGAGTGCCGCCTCGGTTGACAGTTTTTCTATTTCCGATTATTCGATCACCACCAACAAGATCGCGAACAACGCGGTCACTTCCGCCAAGCTCGCGACCGGCGCGGTGACCAGGGACGCGATCCTTTCGACCAATTCGCCGAGCACCAACCAGGTCCTCCGCTGGAGCGGGACCGACCTGCAGTGGGCGACCGTGTCGTCCGGCGGCAGCGCTCAACCCGATAACATCACGATCGATACCGATATCAACGGCTCGTTCGAAGTAATGAACAGCGGGATCACCGCTGTTCAGCTGGCGAACAATGCGGTCACGACCAATAAAATACTCGACGGAAATGTGACCACTTCTAAAATTCTTGACGGAAATGTAACTACTTCCAAAATACTGGATGGAAATATCACTACTTCAAAGATCCAGAATAATGCGATCACTTCCGCGCTGATGGCTACCGCTGCGGTGACCAAGGACGCGATCTCCACTTCCAACTCAGCGTCTTCCAATCAGTATCTGCAGTGGAACGGGTCGAACCTCCAGTGGGCGGCCTCTTCCGGCGGGAATGCGGACACGGTCAACACCCTCCACGCCAGCGCCGGCGCCACAGCCAATTATTTATACCCGCTTGACGGGAATTCGAGATTTAATCTCTCCGGCAATGACGCGTCATTCATAATCAGGGGTGCGAATTCAAATGCCGCCGATGGCGCGGGCGTTTCGGGAGAAGCGGTCGGGACCAACGGGAGGGCGGTTTACGGACTGGCGACCGGAAGCAACGGTAAGGGGATTTACGGGATAAATACAAATACCGGGGCGAGCGCGCCTCCCGGTAACTGCGGTGGGTATTTTGAATCGGCGGGGGATAACGGGGGAACCGGTGTTTATGGCTATGGGAGCAATAGCAGCACGGTCGCCAATTACGGCGGATATTTCCGTTCGGACGGAGCAAACGGATACGCCGTTTATGGCAGGCAGTTCGGCGGAGGGAATAATTATGGGGGGTTTTTCCAGGCAGATGGGGTAACGGGTAAAGCAGTTTATGGATACGCCACGGGGAATACCGGTTATGCCGGATATTTTTATGCGCTTAATTCAGCCGGTTATTCCGGGTACTTCAAGGGCGGGAAAGGCGTCTTTTTGGAAAATTCAACGCTGGAAGCCACTTGGCTTAAGGGGAATGGCAGCCAGTTGACCGGTGTTTCCGCTTCAAGCGGCAACGCGGATACGGTTGATACGATCCACGCCAGCACGGATGCGATCGCACATTATCTGTATCCATTAGATGGCAGCGCTAAAGTTCCGCTCTCGGTTCTTTACACGGGGACCGGAAATGGATTGGATGCGGATACGGTCGACACGATCCATGCCAGCACCACGGCGAGTGCGAACAAGTTGTTGGCCCTGGATGGAACGATAAAATTCCCCAATGCCGTTCTCCACACCGGTCATAACAACGGATTGGATGCGGACATGGTTGACACTATCCATGCCAGCCCGGACGCTACGGCTAATTACCTGTATCCTCTGGATGCGAACAAGGAATTTTCGTTAACAAATACGGTTGCGGGCGCGACTGCGATAAAGGGGATATCGAATAATAACGGCACTGGCGTATACGGCAAAGGGGTCAATTACGGAGTTTCAGCGGAGGCGACCGCGGGCACTGGGACCGGGGTATACGCATTGGCAAGCAACGCGGCCGGAGCGGACTACGGAGTTTACGGCCAGAGCGAGGGAAACGCGGGCACCGGAGTTTACGGCGTCGCAAATAATGCTGGGGGCGGCGGCAACAGCGGAGTTAAGGGAGAATCAAAGAGCGGAAGCGGGTATGGCGTGTACGCGCTTAACACCGTGGCGACCGGAGCAGCATCGGGCGCGGCTTTATATGTGAGCGGCAGGATCGCGGTGCCGCCGGGAGCCGCCGCTGGTTCTGTTCCTGGGGTACCTTGGGGGGGAGCCCCCGGCGCGTTCACCACTGTGGTTAATAATCCATTGGTTACTCCCGTTTCCTTGATATTTATTTTCCCGGATGCAACCTTAGGGCCTCCTCCTTCGGGAACGATCTGGTGGATAGTGGCCAAAGGGGTCGGAACATTTACCGTGATGAGCAACGCGGGCGGGGCAGAGATAGCAGGGTTCTCATATCTGATCATTAATTGATCGAGGGATTTTGATAAGATACTGCATAATGGGAAAAGACAGAACCCCATACTGAATTATGGGGAATAATAAGATGAGAGTGATGAAAAACATTGTTGGAACCTGCGACTAAACCCTCCAAAGGCGGGCAGGCGTCGCGGTTCCTAGTTTTCTCATATAAACTCATAATAATTTAACCGCGAAGTTCATTCGCAGGTTAAATTATTGATATTCAGAAAGCGCGAAAATATTATTTTGACAAGGATCGGATGTAATATAGAATGTCATACCATGAAAAACTTTAGATATAATTTGCCGCTGTCCGTGTTCTTGCTAATGCTCATCGCTCTTCCGCTTTATGCTTCTATCCCCGGCCAGATAAATTTCCAGGGAATTTTAAAAGACGCTTCCGGCCGCGCGATCACCGATTCTTCGTTATCGGTCGTTTTTTCGATCTACAGCGGCGCGACTGGCGGATCACTGCTCTGGACCGAAACACAGACAGTTACGGTTGAGAGCGGATTGTATTCGGTCCGGCTGGGGAGCGTGAATGCGATCGGCTCTTCTGTTTTTGACGGTACGACACGGTATCTGGGAATCAAAGTCGGGACCGACGC
>CAIYXV010000015.1 GCA_903930225.1 uncultured bacterium
CATACTCGGGATCCCTAACATCGCCCTCCCCGATCCGCGGGGTTATATAGAATCGATCCATACCACCTGGACAAAAGATATACCTTACTGCCGTTATTGCAAGCGCCCGGAGCTGATACGGTCCGCTATCGCTTCCCTGCGCCATTGATGATATAAGGCCCGGATCTGCCCGATCCCCGAAAACCGGTAAAGAGTTTTAAACATTACATCAAATGCCGATCGATAATAGATGGAGTGAGAAATCCCCCCCCAGACCCGCCAGGGCAGGTCAAACTCGTCAAGCGTTAAGTAATTTTTATGCTCGACCATCATTTGATACGCGCGGCAGTTAAAGCAAGGGATATCTTCTCTGGGCGGGACCTCTCCTAACAGCATGCGCCGGGCATAAGATATCTTTTCACCGTTCACCGCCGGCAAATAACCATCCTTGAAAGCATTACCGCCAAAGTCATCCCATTGGTTGACATCGCAGCCCCAGACCCGGCCATCCCAATTAATTTTCGGATGCATCCATAGCGTATTGCAGCATTTACGGTAATAGCTCTTTTTTCTGATAATTTCGAATTCTTTCCGATTTGAAGCGGGACAGTTGAACAGTTTTTTCGCATATTCCTTATCATTGATCGGGGAAAAAGTCTCATCCCACGACATCTTCACATAAAATCCCATCCCCAATTTATTTGCCATTTTTCGAGCAATTTCCACTTCATGTTCATTATGCCCAAAGAGGATCATCTGCCAGATCAGTTTTGGATAAACGGAACGATATTCCTTCTTAAAGCTATTGATCTTTCTTATGTTTCTTATAACTTTATTAAGATCCCCGCCAACCCGATAACGGCTGTAGGTTCCTGGAGTAGCCCCATCGATCGAAACCACCAACGACTGGACCCGGTACTTGACCATGCCTTCGAGAACGTCATCAAGCGCATCGTTTAAATTCACTCCGCTATTGCCATTGATCCTGACCCGATTATTAAAGCAGAATTCAATTATCGATAAATATTCCGGGTTAAGCAGCGCCTCCCCATAACTTTTGGCCAATATTAATTTTACTTGCCGATTTCCTTCTATCAAGGTTTTTAAGTCTGAAAGTTTGAGATGCCCCTTGCCGACCAAATCGTCCTGTCCGGATGAAGTCGTGGGACAGCGCGGGCATTTCAGCTGACAGGTGGTATTGAACTCGATCGATAATATCTCGGGGTTGATCATGCCATTACTTTATTACGAACCTCATTAAGCCGTCCCTCTTCCAGACTATATACATTATCAGCTTCACGGACCAGTTCAAGATCATGGCTGATGAGGATGATCGAAGGGGTATTGGGCAGCTCCCTCAAATTGACCAGGAACTGATGGACCGAGGGAAGGTCCAGATGGTTGGTCGGCTCATCCAGAATAAGCATTTTTGGCTGACGCAGCAGCGCACGGGCCAACGCAATGCGCTGGCGCTGCCCTCCGGAAAGCTGCAGTCCGTCCTCGCCGACAAAGGTCATCAATCCTTCCGGAAGCAAATCCAGGAATTCGTTGACGGTCGAGATGCGCAGCGCCGTTAAAATGTGTTCCTTGGCCACTTCGGGACATCCATATGTAACATTATCGAGAATGGTTCCCCGAAAGATCACTGGCTCCTGGCGAACCACTCCGATCTGGCGACGAAGATCTTTCATGCATAAAGCATCATATGAATGGCCATCCGCGTATAATGCCCCGCTGTCCGGCCGGTAAAATCCGAGTATCAGGTTGGCGATCGTGCTTTTACCCGATCCGTTCCGCCCGATGATCGCGGTCTTATGTCCCGGTTTAAACTCAAGGTTAAGATCTGTAAGCAAAGGTTGCCCGTTAAACCCGAAACTTACCGACCGCATTTCCAGCTTGCCGCAAAATTCTATCTTTTTTTCGCCCGAATAAATGATCGGCACCGCGGCCGTCAACCAATTAACAAGTTTTATCAGCGAACGGTCGCCTTCAATAATGTGCGGAATGCTCACCGACAGCTGCTGCAGTTGCGGGCGCATAAGCATGATCGCGGCAAAAAATGTAAAAAGCGATCCCAGGCTCATCTGTCCGAGCACGACCGCCCTGCCCCCAATGATCAAAACAATGATCGTGGCGCAGGATACCATTGTGCTTTGCGTAAGCTCATATGCGGTCCGGCACATAGCGTTCTCCATACTGGCCGTGCGCAGCGCTAAGATGTGCTGTTTTTGCCTTGCTTTTTCATGGTCCTCCGCCCCCTGAACCATGGTCAGGTCCATGATCTTCATTAAAAAATTCATCTCTTTGCAATAGCGTTCGAACGCCTGGTGAAATTTATCGATCTTCCCCTGCAGCGGTTTTCTGAGCCAGCGGTTCTGGGCTAAAAGCAATATAAAACTGGCAAATATGACCACCGACAACAATAGATTGTTATAAAGCAATACCGCGCAAAGCGTGCCGGATATAAGAACGGCCGGTATCACCTTGGAAACCAGCGTGTTGCTCATCACGTCAAGCCTTTCGACGTCGCTTATCAGCATGGCGTGCTCTCTTCCTTTATCGGTTGAGATATTCATGGAGCGAGGCATGGCATACAGCTTCTCAAGTATCATCTCTCTAAGCTTCTGGATGGCGGTTTTTGTCAATTTTAACGTGCTTGAACGTATCACCAGGAGCAGAACGCTGGTCAGCAAATATAAAGTAATTATCAAAGCTCCGATCAGGAACAGATTTGTCACATTGCCAGACGGTATTATCTTATCAAAGACCACTCGGATAAAGATCAGGATAAGATAACTGGTCAATGCCATGCCGACCGCCTCCGCAAAAGCCAAGAGCAGCTTAAGATAGGAGCCGTGATAAAGATCCATGTAATAACGCCAGGCTTTTAAGTTCATGGTTTTACCGCGCTCCTCCGCCGGTCAAGCGCCGCCTTAATGACCTTCAGGTAATCCGATCTTGAATCGCGCTCGCGTATCACCATATTCTTTCCATGAAGCCGCCGGTTCATTACCACTTCCGGGATCATCCTTTCCTGTAATCCGCCGTCTTTTGCCCGAAAATACCAATCAAGGAATTCTCCGAGGATCAAAGCGTCGGAAAATGCGCCGTATTTCAAGAAAGATCCCTTTTTGATCATCATCGTGCCGGCAATATAGCCGTCCAAAAACTCAGCCGAATAAGCCCATCTCCTTTTTTCCGCTTCGTTAAGCGTCGGACAATGGAACTGGCGGACCCGGCCAAAAACGCAATCCAGCTCCGGATCTTTCTCAAATGCCGATATTTGCAAAAGCAGCTTCTCCTTTTCCCACAGGTCATCGGAGTCAAGAAATGCCAGATATTCGCCGCTCGCGGCGGAAACTCCCCGGTTCCTGGCCGCGCCGAGGCCCGCGTTCTCCTGATAAAAATATTTTACGGCAGGGCCGAACCGTTTTGCCGCGGCCGCGCTATTATCGGTAGAACCGTCATCGATGACTATCACCTCACCCGCGGCATATGACTGCGACAGCACGCTGTCGATCGCCTCCGCCAGATAGCGCTCGCAATTGAACACCGGGATGATCGCGCTTATATCATTTTTTTTCGTCATATTCTTTCCAGCGTTTAAGCTCCGGTACCGCGCCGTTATTCGCCTGGCGGCGGCGGTCAAGCGAGCGTTTCAGCGCGCCAAAAATTCCCAGGCCGGTCAGCGTCCGGTTGCGCGTCATGTTCTTGTCATGCAAACGGTAGATCAAAGCTATCTCTTCAAGGATCACGAATTTAAGCTTCCCTTCTCTTGCCCTTAAGAACAGGTCGTGGTCCTCGGCGTACCTTAAACTCTCGTCGAACATGCCGATGCGGGAAAATACGGTTTTCTTAAACAGCGCGCAGCCCAGATGGATAAAAGAGAGGGTCCGGTCATCGGACTCAAATTCAATATCGATCTTTTTCGCTCCCGGCAGGTCAAGATACTTTATTCTTCCAAGAACGATATCGAGGCTGTTATCCGCCATCAATTTTCCGGCCTGAACAACCAGTTTATCGTCGCTCCAGAGGTCGTCAACATCAAGAAATGCGATAAATTTTCCTTTGGCAATTCTGATACCGGTATTCCTGGCGGCGGACGGGCCGCGGTTTTCTTGATATTTATAAATTATGTCTTCGCCCAAAGATGAGGCAACCGCTTTGGTATTATCGGTCGAGCCGTCATCCGCTATGATGATCTCGATCGGATGGTATTTCTGCCCTCTTACACAAGCCACGCATTCGGGCAGAAACTTTGCGCCGTTATAAACGGGAATAATAACGCTTATCATAGGTTTAAGTATCATTTAGCTCCTCCATCAAGAAAACTGGAAATGACCTTTGGGATCTGAACAAGCTCGGTCCCCAGATCAAGAAAATAAGCGGGAAGCTTTTTGGTAAGATCGCGCATTTTAAAGAACGCTTCCTGGCCGGCTGACGGAAGATGAAAAACGGTCGTAGGGGCGAGCGCTTTTAACGCCGCGATCGGGGAAGCAGGTTTGAGCTCGGTTGTTCTGCGCCCGGTTATCCGCGGAATAAAGATCGCTTTCAGTGGGAAACCCCGGCTAAGCTGGCAGGATGCCATTTCGCTCAAAAATATCATCGCTTTTTCATCTCCAAGCCTTTCCGGATTGCTCACCGCGGAAGAAAGATGAGGAAAGCGCGCCAGATTATCCGCTTCCAGCTTTACCGTGTTATAAAGACTGTAAACATACGGTTGAGGTTCTACCTGAGCCAAAACATAATCATCTCCCGCGTAGAGCATGCCGTTTTCAAGGCAAGTAAGCGCGGTGGTCGATTTACCGGACCCGCTTTGGCCGGCAAGAAGAACTCCCCCAGTCTGATTCCCTACCGCCGCCGCGTGCATCGGCTGGAGCGGTCGGAAGCGGAACCACCAATGTATCAGAGTCCTCATAGGGAAACTCTTTTCCCAGTAAGGAAGCTGATCGGCGAATTTTACCCAGTACAACGCCTGGCGTTCCTCGCGGTCGAGCATATGGAGCGCATTCACGCCATGCTGAAAAACGGTCTGGAACCGGTCGTCATTAAAACCTTCGATCTCACCTTTACGACCATAAGCATCCCAGGACCAGGTCGGCTTGGCCATTGTGGTCCCGGTCGAACCGCTGTCCCAAAAGAATACCGTCATGTCGGGTGAAGATATCGGTTCGATCATAAGATGTTTTAACGCGGGGACTATCATTGACCGCAGAGAGGTCCCGGCAAAGCTAAGCTTGATCCGATCGCCCCCGACCGAGATGAAATGGTCATCACCTCCAGCCTTTGCTCTCGCTTCGTTGAAAACATTTTTTGCCCTGGAAAAAAATGTGGCCGGCATGATCAGGAAGAACGGTTAGGCCAGCCGGTCTCGTCAACATCGTGGATCGGGTCAAGGAGAAGCAGCTCCTGCATGTCACTGTATTTATTAAGGCGAGGAGCTTCAAACGATGTTTTACTGGGTTGAGATTTCGCTCCGACTGAAGTGACCTGAGATAAAGCGCCATCAGCCGGAACGATCAGTTCTTCGACTTTTAATTGTTCAATAAAGCCAATGATCGAATCCTTGATCTGATCCTTGTCACCCTCATATTTATCAGCAATGCCGGCTACCAGCGCGTCAAGGTCCAGGCCCTTTTCGATCCCGTTCCATACATCAGCCCCCACCAGGTCTATACTATAATAATGACCAGATACAAGGTTTATGATGATCACTTCATCCTCGTATACCTCGTGGACTACTTTTGGTGTATTTGCGCGAAAGTGTTCTTTCATATTTTATTAGTTAATTATATCACTTTTAATCCGAATTTTAACCTTTAGGCTGCCTGCCGGAAGATATCCTCGATCACCCTGATACACTCCAGGTTATCTTCACCCGTGATCAGGGGGCGGGTATCTTTGGCAATCGCTTCAATAAAACCTTTTATAACTTCTCTGTGGCCTGAGCTATACCAGCGCTCGCCTGAAAATTTATTTATAA
Organism: uncultured bacterium; assembly: GCA_903930225.1. GTDB lineage: Bacteria > Margulisbacteria > WOR-1 > XYC2-FULL-46-14 > WPAF01 > CAIYXV01. The sequence continues at coordinate 5,963 of CAIYXV010000015.1, forward strand.
ACATGCTGGCAACCGATTGCTGGCAGGCAATAAGCCGGTCAAGCAGCTCTCCCAGCGTGCTATACTTTGACCCGGAAAGTTTGACCAGGCTCAGGTTAAAACAATCAAGCTGCAGTTTACCCTTATCCCCCGCGATTTCCATTAAGAATGACCGCTTAGGCGCATTACAGGAAACACTAAACGACGCCAGACCTTTTTCAGCCTCCAATATAACTTTCAGCTCATCATGTTTTACCCAGGGGTATTCACTAAGTTTATCTGCTGCCGCCTTTACCCGCTTTATCTTCCCAAGAAAAGAGGACGTCAAATATATCGGATGAGAGCAGGTATCAAAAAACAATCCGCCCGGCAGGGAATGGCGCCAGGAAGCGCTGTCCTTAAGCATCCACCTTGCCGGATACCGGTTGATTATCTCGATCGAGTTTACCCCTCCGATCGCTCCCGCTTTGACCAGCGCCAAAGCCTTTCTTATCACCGGGTTGAATAAAAAATTATGGATCACTCCCAGTTTAACTTTTTTATTTTTGGCCAGTGAGATAACCGCTTCCGCTTCAACCCCGCTCAAAGCAAGCGGTTTTTCCATCAGGACGTGCACACCCGACCTGATCGCGGCTTCCGCCAGCTCGTGATGGGTTTGTGGAGGAGTGCAGATATCGATAAAATCTATGGACACATCTTTGAGCAATGTCGCGAATTCAGTATACCTGCCGCGTATCTTAAAGCGGGCAGCAGCATCCGACAATTTGTTTTGATCTTTATCGCAAACCGCAACGACCTCCACCTCAGGTATCCCTTTTAAAATAGGTAGATGAGCCTGCTCTGCGATCCAGCCGCAGCCGATAACGGCGCATTTAAGCTTTTTTTTCATGAATATAGGTCCAGCGGCATAATGCAATACATTCTATGCTCTATGGATTTCGATGACAAGAGGATCTTCCCCCGCGACAAATACTATCGGCAGTGGATTCGTGGCGGCCGATTATCTAATGCGAAAAGACACCGCCGCCTGAAAATATCACTCTTCCTTATTCCGCGAACGCTCGTGTTCGGTCAAAAGTTTTTCCCGCAGGCGGATAATGTGAAGGCCTTCCCTTTTTATCCAATCTTTACCGTGAAATTTCTCCGGCAATTTACGATAAAAAGTATATGGCAGCCAGCATTTTATATCCAGTAAATCCAGCTACTAAAACCGCCGCGCCGTTCAAGCTGCAACTTATTGGCAGCCGCGGTTATCTTTCGTCCGGGGTCTCGGTCACCCAGCATGCTTTCAACCTGGCGGAGTTCTGCCGGGTGGTATTAGAAGTCAATGAGGACGGGATACTTACCAACCAAGGTAGCGTTGCATTCCCGCATATCTACATTCGAGTAAATAAAAAACATGGTCCGACAACCATACTAACTTTAGTGAGCGAAAAGGAGCTGCGGCAACTATCCGAACATTTTCAGCTTCCTTCGGATATTTTGGCCGGCGCTTTTTTTAGGCGTACAGAAAAGTTCGGCGCCACCCACCCCAACAGTATCACGATGAAAATCAATTGGAGTGAGCTGGTCGATCCAGAGTGGAAGGCCGCCTTCCTTGCCTGGATCGCTGAAACCAGCGTGCTCCCCTCGCCTTCGGTTTTTGACTGGCAGACTTTATATCCGGGATTGATCAATTTCCCTGGGCTGCGCCAGATGCTGTGTTTTAATTCCCATATCGAAGGCCCGATCAGGGGGGAATTTAAATTAAAAGAGATCGGTGGCCAGCGGTTCGCTTATTTTCATTATGGCAAGAATCGTGCCGCTGAATTCCGCTTGTATTCCGAACGGATCGAGAAAGGGACCAATACTATCACCCATGAAGGCGATTTTGTTAAATCTTCGTTCACGGCATTGCTCGGTTCAAGCCCGTCATCTTTAATCTACAGTTTTAATAGAGCCACGGACAATCGGGGCGAGATATCGTTCGGCAACATTTCCGGCGCTACCCTTGTTATTGAGAGCAGCGAATCGGTTTCTCTCCAACCAGGAAAGATGTATCAGGTAAAAGTTGAGCGGAACAATCTGCTTCTTACATTTCAGGTCTTCAAGGATCCAACTGATAAAGCCCCTTTTGGCGTCGCCACGGTCGGACTGTTCGAAGGCTATCCCTCCCGCAACCGCATCAAGCTTGTCCGGCCCTGATCCTTTTCCCTTTACGATTCGCTTCTTGCCCTTTCATTCTCTGTCAGCAGTTTTTTCCGCAGACGGATATGTTTGGGAGTAACCTCTACCAGTTCGTCGTCAGCGATGAACTCCAGCGCCTGCTCAAGCGTCAACCGGATGGGCGGGGTCAGCCGGATCGCTTCATCGGCGCTCGCCGCGCGGATATTGGTCTGCTTTTTTTCCTTGCACGGATTGACCGTCATGTCCTGCCGTTTGTTGCACTCGCCGATGATCATTCCATCGTAAACCTCGACCCCGGGACTGATGAAAAGGCTGCCGCGGTCTTGCAGGTTGTGCAGGTCGTACGACGCGGTCTTACCGAACTCGCCTGAGATCATTACCCCGTTCTGCCGCTTGATGATGTCGCCCTTGTATCTTTCATACCTTGCGAAAGCGTGGTGCAGGATCCCCTCGCCTTTTGTGTCCATGATGAATTCCGCCCGGTAACCGAGCAGTCCCCGGGTCGGGATCATGTAGGTCATGGTCGTCATGCCATTCCTGGTGTTCATATCGGCCATTTCGCCCTTCCGCTTCCCCAGTTTTTCGATCACCGAACCGGTAAATTCTTCGGGGACGGTGATGATCGCCTGCTCGATCGGCTCCATGGTCTCGCCGTGGATAGTTTTGTAGATCACCTGCGGCTGTGAAACGCCGATCTCATATCCCTGCCGCCGCATGTTCTCTAGTAATATCGAAAGATGCAGCTCGCCGCGGCCGGCTACTTTATAACCTTCGGCATTCCCAAGTTCCTCGATATTCATTCCCACGTTGGTCTGAAGCTCACGATCCAGTCGGTCCTTAAGGTGCCTGGTGGTAACATACTTTCCGTCCCTGCCGGCAAAAGGAGAATTATTGACCAAAAATTCCATCGAAAGGGTCGGCTCATCGATCTGCAAAAGCGGGAGCGCTTCGGGCTTTTCGGCGGAGCAGATCGTCTCGCCGATCGTGATATCTGGAATGCCGGCCACGGCGACCAGGTCGCCGCTGTCCGCCGACGGGACCTCGATCTGCTTTAATCCTTCAAAGATCGACAGTTTTGATATCTTTGCCGGGATGATGGTGCCGTCCCTCCGGCAAAGGACGAAATTCGCGTTCTTTTCCAGTTTTCCCCGATTCACGCGGCCGACCGCGATCCGGCCGACATAATCGTCGTAGTTTAAATTGGTGACATGCATCTGGAGCGGCTGGTCCGACGAATCGGGATACGGTTTCACGTGTTTCAGGATCGTTTCAAAAAGCGGGGTTAGGTCCTTGCTTTCCTGCTCGATCTCGTACTTGGCCACCCCTTCCCTCGCGATCGCGTAGACCACGGGAAAATCAAGCTGGGCATCGGTTGCCTCGAGTTTTACGAACAGGTCGAACACCATGTCGATCACCTTGTGCGGCCGCGCGCCTTTCTTGTCGATCTTGTTGATCACCACGATCGGCTTGAGCCCGAGCTTCAAGGATTTCGAAAGTACGAACTTGGTCTGCGGCATCGGGCCTTCCTTGGCGTCGACCAGCAGCAGAACGCTGTCGACCATGCGGAGCGCGCGCTCCACCTCCGAGCCGAAGTCGGCATGGCCGGGGGTGTCGACGATATTGATCTTATAATCTCGGTAATGGATCGAGCAGTTCTTCGAAAGGATGGTGATCCCGCGCTCCCGTTCCAGATCGTTGCTGTCCATCACCAGCTCCGTTATTTCTTCTCGCTCGCCGAAAGCTCCGCCCTGGCGGAGAAGGTGGTCGGTAAGTGTTGTCTTCCCATGGTCAACATGGGCGATGATCGCGATGTTGATTATTTTCGGCATCTTTTCATTATACTAGAAATAGACGTTTCACTCGAGCGGTAATCTGTTCAGGCGCGTGATCCGCGCCGGATGTTCTTTAAAAAATCCTTTCAGTAGGATCGGCTGGGCCCTTCGTCCGCCGCTATAAAGGCAGATATGATCCACCTGCGCCTTGGTCCTTAAGTCAAAGTAGATCGTAAGTTGGTCGCCCGGATCTTCATATACCAGATTATAAGCGCGGAAAGATGAATCCCTCAGTATCTCGTCAATATCGCCGCGCCCGTTTAAAAGGGCGGCGATCGGACCGATCGCCGCCGGGCTTAAGAGAAAACGGAACTTATCGTCGCCGATGCCAAAATTTTCCGCTTTTATCTCCTGATATTTCTGCAACTGAAATTCCTTCGTATTAGGGACGATCCGAGCTGTTGGGCTGGATATAGGGCTAGGATCGCTTACCATAATCGTATATTCCTTCACCGGCGGCAGATTAAAAGCAACAAAGTTCTTAACCTCGTCAGTTGCTGCGCCGGACAATTCGGCGGAAGGATGAATGTATACTTTTCCATTTAGAGGCAGGCCCGCCGCCGCCAAAATGTCGTTGATCCTAACCGTGCAACCGGAAACTTTGCCCCGCTTGAAACTTCCCTTTTGAGCCGCATCATCCATTCTCTTGAACCCTTCCGGGTAAACATGC
>CAIYXV010000016.1 GCA_903930225.1 uncultured bacterium
GGGTCATTGTCATTGAACCCGGTGCGGGTGTGAGCGCCGTCGCAGAATGGCTTGTTTTGAGATTTACCGCAGCGGCACAGGGTGACCCGGTTCCTTATTTCGTACTGAATACCGGATTCCGCGGTTATCGGGACCCTTCCTTTTACCCATAGCGGACCGCTGACTTTTTGCGCTGGGCTTTCTACCACGCTGATCATAGGCTCAAACGCCGGCTCGATCGGTTTTCCCGAATTTTTCTCCCATGCAATCAATCTGCCGGACGGGCAATTGCACGCTTCCTCGATCGCCATCGCTTTTTGTTCCGGATCGCCGCTGTTTTCGGTATGGGTCCAGGTATCGCCGGACCGGTGGCAGAAAAGGGCGATAGCGCAGAACGATTCGGCATCAGTCAGGTCAAGCCCCGGCCCGCGGGTCGTTTCAACCTGTTCCATATAGGGGATATTTTTGGCAGTCTCGGTGCCGTCAAACCCGTTCTTCAAGTGCATCCCGTCGCAGAACGGGTGGCGCTTTGAATCGCCGCAGCGGCAGAGAGCGTAATTTTCCTGTGCCGGATATGCTTCCCCTTTTTTCCATTTGACCTCGGTTGAGTCCCCGATTATGTATTCTTTGTCCATTGGAATGCTGCCGGAAACCACATAAGGCCCATTTTTTGTGACTTTTATCTTTTTGTCTGCCATGAACGATCTCCTTTAATTGATCAACGGATCACGACCAGAGTATAGCATACGATCAACTAAAGATCGCGCCGCGCATTCCTACCGATCCGAAAACGATCTTTTCGGTAAAGAACCTCGGCGTTTCTCCTTTGGCTGCTCCGATCGCATAGATAAAGGGGCGGTAGTGGTCGTCGGTGGGGTGGGAGATCGCGGCGGTCTTTTGTTTCCTGTAATCGATCAACGCTCTATAATCTTTCTCATTAAGTTTGTTTTTTACGAACCCGTCAAATTCGACTGCCCAAGGAAAAGGTTCTTCTTCCGGATTAAACATCATTAGATTATGCACCAGATTCCCGCTGCCAAGAATGAGCACTCCCTGTTCTCTTAGCCCGGAGAGTTCTTCACCGATCGCAAAACATTTGTGTAGTGGAAGGTCGAGATTAAGACTTAACTGAAGCACGGGGATCGTTTTTTCGGGATACATGTTCATAAGCACTACCCAGGCGCCATGATCGATCCCCCACTGATTATCAAGTTCTGCCTGGTCGCTTTTTATTAGCCCGGCGATTTCGGCGGCCTGTTTTGGAGAACCCTGGACATCGTAATTTAAGCGGTAAAGCTCTTTTGGAAATCCATAGAAGTCATGAATTGTTTTAAGTGTTTTAGCTGAGGAAACAGCGGTCGCGCCGCGGGTCATCCAGTGGGCGGAAATGCAGAGGATCAATTCAGGCTTTGGTATCTCCCGCGCTATTTTTCCCCAAATGATGTTAAATTCGTTCTTTCCTAAAGCATTTTCAGGGGAACCGTGCCCAATGAAGAGAACCGGCATCCTGGTCATGCGGTTATTCGTATCTTAACGCGGCCATAGGGGAGAGCCTGGAGGCCTGCATGGCTGGCCAGAGCCCGAACACCACTCCGACCATGACCGAAAAGAAAAAGGCGAGCAGGACCGAACTTAGATCAACCACCGTAGACCAGCCGGCCAGGGTCGATATAATAAGTGAGATCCCTGAACCCAAAAGAATGCCGAGAATGCCGCCGATGCCGCAGATCATGACCGCTTCTACCAGGAACTGGACCATGATATCCAGGTTCTGCGCGCCCAGCGCCTTGCGCAATCCGATCTCATGCGTGCGTTCCATTACGGTGACCAGGAGGATGTTCATGATGCCGATCCCGCCGACGAATAAGCTTACCGCCGCGATCGCGCCTAATAGATAAGCAAAAGTGGACGCCGTTTGGCCGACTAACTTCTGTATGTCAGCCATATTGCGAACGTCGATCTGGTCCGATTGCGCTTGAGTCATCCGATGGTTCTTCATGATCACGCTGATGATCTCTTCCTGCGCCGCGGTCATTGATTGTTCATCCTGCGCCTGCACGTCAAAGTAGTTGATGTAATCGGTCCCGATCAGCCGGTACATCGCGGTTGTGACCGGGATAATGATGCGGTCGTCGCTGTTCTGGAAGCCGGAGACGCCTTTTGCTGCCATTACCCCGACCACGGTAAAATCGATCCGGTTGATCCGGATTTGTTTGCCCAGCGGGTTTTCGTTCCCAAAAAGCTCGCTGGCCACATCCGGCCCCAGCACCGCCACCTTTGCTCGGGCGGTAACGTCCATATCGGTGAAGAATTTTCCAACATCGACCGGAGAAGAGCGAACGATCTGGAAGTCGGGGGAGGTTCCAACCACGCTGGTATTCCAGTTCTTGGATTGATAGACCGCCTGGACCCGTCCCTGTACGTATGGCACGGCATATTTTATCGAATCGATCCGTTTAATCGCGTTCAGGTCGTCAAAATTGAAACGTGTCACCGTGTCCGCCCCCATCTGAATGCCGCGGGATTGGAAATTGGTCCTTACCATCAGGAGATTCGTCCCCAGATTGGCGAGATTTTGCTGGACCTGCCGCTGGGCTCCGTTCCCCACCGCCAGCATTGCCACTACCGCTGTAACTCCGATCAGAACACCTAAGATCGAGAGGAACGAACGCAGACGGTTCAAGGCCAGCGACTGGATCGCTTCAAAAGAATAATTTTTGATCTCGCTTATTGAGAAAAGGCTTTTCCTGGCCCGTTTCTGCAATTTATATTCTTTCGCTTCCCCGGCGACCGGAGCTCTCTTTTTTTCATCAGAAACGATCGCGCCGTCGTGCAGTTTTATGATCCGGGACGCCTGTTCCGCCAGCGGCGGCTCGTGCGTTACCATGATGATCGTCTTTCCCTGGGCGTTTAGCTGCCTGAGCAGGCCCATGATCTCCTCCGAGGATTTTGAATCCAGATTACCGGTCGGCTCATCTGCCAGGATTACGACCGGATCGTTGGCCAGCGCGCGCGCTACTGCTACCCTCTGCTGCTGTCCGCCCGATATCTCGTTGGGACGGTGGCGCAGGCGATCGCCGAGGCCGATCTTCTTAAGCAGATCGACCACCTTTCCCTGTTTTTCCCTTGATACGGTCGGCGCATAAATAAAGGGGAGCAGGGTGTTGTCAACAATGTTGAGCCGCGGCAGGAGATTGAACATCTGGAAGACGAACCCGAAAAACTGGTTGCGCAGGTTGGCGTATTCATTATCGGTCAGGCCGGTGATATCGCGGCCGAGGAGTTTATAGGTGCCGGCATCGGCTTTGTCCAAAAGTCCCAGGATCGCGAGCAGGGTCGACTTGCCGGATCCCGACGCTCCGGTGATCGCGACGAATTCCCCGGCCTCGATCGTGAGCGAAGTGTGGTTCAGCGCCGGGACTTGGACCTTTCCGCCGATCAGGTA
>CAIYXV010000017.1 GCA_903930225.1 uncultured bacterium
TCAAAATAAAGCCGTCCGCATTACGGAACAAGTATTAGCTTCGCTTAAGATAAAACCCGGGCAGACCGAAGCCGAAGTCGCACGCTCGATACTGAAAAAAATAAAATCGCTGGGTGGACAAAAGGAAGCTTTTAGGACGATTGTCGCTTCCGGGAAACGCTCTTCGCTGGTCCACGGGTTTTCAACCGGCAAAAGGATCAGGCCGGGCGAAATCGTGATGATCGACTTCGGCGTGCTTTACCGGGAGTACCGTTCCGATATTACCCGGACATTTATTCTGGGTAAAATGTCGAGGATGCAAAACAAGATATACCGCCTGGTGTTAAAGGCCCAGAAAGCGGCGCTCTCCGTGATCCGAGAAGGGGTTGAATGCCGCGAGGTTGATCTGGCGGCCCGCGAAGTTATCCGGAAAGCCGGTTTCGGTAATTACTTCCGTCACACTACCGGACACGGTATCGGCATGAAAGTGCACCAGGCCCCCAAGCTTTCGCGCCGGAACCGCAACCGTTTGAAGGCCGGCCAGGTAATAACGGTAGAACCGGGGATATATCTTAAACACTGGGGGATAAGGATCGAGGACATGGTAATGGTTACAAAGAAGGGGTACCAATTATTAACGAAGGTGCCGAAATGAAAGTATCGGTGATCATTGCCGCCGGCGGATCGGGGAAAAGGATGGGAAAACCGAAGCAATTTCTTCCGCTTCTCGGGCGGCCGGTAGTAGCCTGGACGGTTGATGTTTTTAAAACCATCAAGCAGGTAAACCAGATCATTCTGGTCGCCGGGGGTGACGATTTGGCCAGAGCAAAGGAATTTGGGGTCTATCTGGCTGAAAGCGGGAAAGAGAGGCAGGATTCGGTAAAGAACGGCCTCGATCTGGTCAAAAATGACTGTGATCTGGTGCTGATCCACGACGGCGCGCGGCCGTTGGTAACCGCCGACATTATTGAGAAAGCGATAGAGGCGGCGGGGGAATGCGGTGCGGCGGTGGTCGGGGTGCCGGTAAAAGACACGATCAAAATGGTAGGTTATGATTTGATCATTAACGGGACCGCGGACCGCTCTATGCTCTGGCAGGCGCAGACCCCGCAGGCGTTCAAATATGAAATCATCACCCGCGCGTATCAAAAGATCAAAGGGATCGTGACCGACGATTCGAAACTGGTTGAAGATCTGGGGATAAAGGTTAAAATGGTCATGGGTTCATACGAGAACATAAAGATCACCACCCCGGAGGACCTGGTCATGGCGGAAGCGATCTTGAGGAGCAGGAATGTTTCATCCAACGCTTGAGGAATTCATCAAACTGTCAAAAGAGGGGAACCTGATCCCGATCTATAAAGAGATCGTGGCCGACATGGAAACGCCGGTCTCCGCGTACAAGAAAATAGAAGGGGATAATTCCTTCCTTCTGGAATCGATCGAAGGGGGGGAGAACATCGCCCGCTACTCTTTTTTAGGCTCGAACCCGCTTAAGATCCTGAAGTTCAGCGAGGATCGGGACCCGTTCCCGGAGATCAAAAAATTCATGGCGCAGTTCAAGCCGGTGAAGCTTCCGGGCTTGCCGCGGTTCCATGGAGGCATTATCGGCTACTTCAGTTACGATTCTGTGCGTTTTATAGAGGACATCCCGCGGAAGAACCCGGACGAACTGAAGGTTCCCGATGTTCAGTTCATGTATACCGATACCCTGCTGGCGTTCGATCACGTAAAACACAAAATTCTGATCATCTCGAACGCGCACGTGAAAAATGATCCGAAAAAGGCGTACCTGGAAGCGGTAAGCAAGATAAAAGCGCTTGAGAAAAAGCTCAAGAAGCCGTTAAGGTCCACCGAGTTCGAGATCCCGCAGTCGACAAAAAAGGAATTAAAAATCGCTTCTAACTTTAAAAAAGAAGAGTTCATGGCGATGGTCGACCGCGCCAAAGAGCATATCCGGGCGGGAGATATCATCCAGGTCGTGTTGTCGCAAAGGTTCAGTTCAAAATTCGCGGGCAGCGCTTTTAACCTTTATCGGATATTAAGAACGATCAACCCTTCGCCGTACATGTATTATCTCAAGTTCGGCGAGTTGAAATTGGTGGGATCGTCGCCCGAGGTGATGGTGCGCTACGAAGGCGGGCGGGCGGTCATCCGTCCAATCGCGGGGACCCGGCCCCGCGGGAGCGATGAGATCGAGGACGCCAGAATGGCAGAAGAACTGCTCGCCTCGGAAAAAGAGCGAGCGGAGCACATCATGCTGGTCGACCTGGCCCGCAACGACCTGGGCCGGGTCTGCGAGCCGAAAAGCGTCAGGGTCACCGAAACCATGGCGATCGAAAGATATTCCCATGTCATGCACATTGTCAGCAACGTGACCGGTATATTACAGAAGAACAAGGACGCAATCGACCTGTTCATGGCTTCTTTTCCGGCCGGCACCGTTTCCGGCGCGCCCAAGGTGAGGGCGATGGAGATCATCGACGAGCTGGAAAATCAAAAAAGGGGGCCTTACGCGGGCGCGATCGGCTACTTTTCGTTCTCCGGCGAGATGGATACCTGCATCACCATCCGCACGATCTTGCTTTCAAAAGGAAAGGCCTACATCCAGGCGGGGGCGGGGATCGTAGCCGACTCCAATCCCGAGTCCGAATATGAGGAGACCCGCAACAAGGCCCGGGGCATGCTTAAAGCAGTAGAACTGGCGCAATGATCAATTTACGGATGCTCCGGGTATCCGATAAAAGCATGTTCGTGTCCATCTTCATTCTGGTCGCTATCGGCCTGGTCATGATCGCCAGCACCACCTATTTTTCGGAGCTCAAGGCCGGGCGGGACGCTTTGTTCTATATAAAAAGGCAGTTTGGCGCATTTATCTTCGGCTTTTTACTGATGGGGGCGGCGGCGTATTTTGATTACCGCCATCTGAAGAGATTTGCCCCGTTATTATATATTTCAATGATATTCCTGCTGCTGGCCGGGCACTTTTTCGGCGTTGCCTCCCAGGGAGCGCAGAGATGGATCTATCTCGGCCCGTTCTCGTTCCAGCCGTCCGAAGTCGCAAAGCTGATCATGATCATCACCCTGGCGGCGTTCTTTGACATACGGAAAGAAAAATCCGATATGATCAGCCCTCTGCTTTTGACTGCGGTCCCGTTCTTCCTGGTATTCAAACAGCCGGACCTCGGCACCGCGCTGGTCATCGGCGTGCTCGCGGTGGGGATGCTGCTCTGGAACAAGAATTCTCCGGTGCTTCTCACCATGGCCGTCAGCCCGTTCCTTTCGATCGTTTTAAGCCGCAATCTTTACGTCTGGATAATTTATCTCTTTGTCCTGTGGCTGCTGCTTTATTTCAGCCGCGTCAAAACCTTCGATATGCTCCTCATTCTGGGCTTGAACATTGGCGCGGGAGCGGCCTTTCCCGTGCTGTGGGGAATGCTGAAGGGATACCAGCAGATGCGGATCGTCACGTTTTTGAACCCCGGCCTCGATCCGCACGGCCTGGGGTACCACACGCTGCAGAGCACGATCGCTATCGGGGGCGGCGGGCTTTTTGGACAGGGACTGTTCCACGGCAGTCAGACCCAGCTGCAGTTCATTCCGATCCAGCACTCCGATTTTATTTTTTCCGCGATTGGCGAAGAATTGGGCTTGGTTGGATCGCTAATGGTGCTGCTACTTTTCCTCAATATCATCTGGAGAGCGATCGTGCTGGCGGAGGAGTCCGAGGATTACTTCGGTTCGATCTTTGCCGCCGGCGCCGCGATCTTCATCGGCTTTCACGCGCTGGTCAACATGGGGATGACCATGGGGATCCTGCCGGTGGTCGGCATCCCTCTGCCTTTTGTCAGTTACGGCGGGACCTCGCTGGTGGTGAACATGACCGTGATCGGGATACTGCAGAGCATTGCGATGAGAAGGCAGAAGCTGATTTTTTAACTCACCCCCTCCTCATTTTATTCGGTTTCCCCCTCTCTTAATAAGAGAGGGGGATCAAGGGGGTGAGTTCAGAGGAGGATATAATGAAAGGCGAAAAAAAAATAAAGGCCATGATCGACCGGTTCGAGGGGAGCAGGGCGGTCGTTTTTCTGGGGGAGGAAGAAAGGGAAGCGGTCGGTCTAAGCCGGGAATTTTTGCCGGATGGAGCTAAAGAAGGGGATATGCTCACTTTTAAGATCATACTTGAATCGCGCCGGACCAAAGAGGCCAAGGAAAAGGTGAACGAGCTGATAGAGAAACTAAAGAATAAATGACCTCAAGACTGCAAGACTTAATTTGGTCATGTGGTCGAGTGGTCATGAGGTCTTGAAGTCATTTCCGTATCCGAAATTCCGCTTCGACCGAGCCGACCGCGTCAAAGGTTTCATTCCTGACCGAAACTATTATCTTCTGGCACTTTATCCATTGATCCTTTTTGTTAAGGAAGATATTGCCGATAAGTGTGAGGGTCTCGTTTTTATCGGAATAACCAGCCGATTCCGCTTTTGCCTCTCTGCCTTTCTGGTAAACATGGACGTTGCCGGCGGCTTTGGCATCGCCTATCCTGGTCGATAATTCAAGACTGTCGGATGTGATCATGGTCTTTTCCGCCAGGAGTTTTTTCGCCTCATCGCTTTTAAGCTTGGCCGCGGTGTTCTCTTTGAGGATCGCCCGGGCCTTTTCAATGACCGTCCGGACCTTTCCGTTCAGAATTATCTTTTTTATTGCGTTACTGTATATCAAACTATCGGCAAGAGCCGTCTTTTTGCCCTGGAACACTTCCAGACTGCCGGAAGCGTTCAGGTCCTTGTTCTGATCCACGTAAAATTCCATGTATCCGCAATTTACAAGCGTGGGGTTCGGCTTCCCGTCGATCCGGCATTTAACCTGGCCGCTGGAAACGAACCGCTCGTCCCGGGCAAAATAATTTAGACCGTCACAGGTAAGCTGGATCTCTTTTCTGGTAGTTCTGATATTATGATCGAGGGAAGCGATCTCCTTTTCGTGATCGATCGTCATGTTATCGGCGGAGAGGGTGGAATCCCGGTCTTTTAAAATTATATTCCCCTGCATTATCGAATTTTTCGCGTTAGTATCGTAAGTGATCTGGTCCGCCGTAAGCTTCGCGAACTTGCGCTTCCCTTTGGGAGTAAAGGCGACGACCACCTTAAGGCGGCTTATGCCGGCCGGTTCGTTCTCCAACCTTCCGAACGCCCTGACCAGCTTGCTTGTTTTAAAGACCTGCACCCGCGGGGCTTCAAGGTCTTTTACGATGAGCTCTCCGTTCTTAAAGAACCTGCCTTTGGACACCCCTTCAAAATAGGTAATCTCCCGGTCCTTGCCCGACCAGCCTTTTTGAGCGCGGAATTCCCAGACCTTGCGGCCGTTCTCGTGGCCGGAAAAGAAGGCGGCACTAAATTCCATGATCCGGTCCACGCCGGTCACATCATATGAAACCGATTTGGGAAGGGCGATCAAATATACAATCACCAGCAGTATCAGCGAAGCGCCGGCCGCGATAAAGATCAGACGCCAGGGAGCGTTTTCCATTCCTGCATTCTAACATAAAACGGCTTGAATTCACTTTTTCAATGAACTAGAATACAACCAAGTCAAATAATAAGGGGAGAGCAGATGAAAAATAAAAAGATCGCCATTCTTATTCCCATTTTTCTATTACTTATTACCGCGGTTTCTTTCGCCATACCCAGCCAGATCAATTATTCGGGCCGCCTGACCGACACTTCCGGCACCGCCCTTAACGGCCTCTATAATATGAGGTTCGCGATCGCTTCCGACAGCGCCGGCAATACCATTATTTGGGGGCCGGAGGAGCATCTCGCGGTCAATGTTGCGAACGGAGTTTTCGCAGTCAACTTGGGGACGACCACCCCGATCTCAAGTTCGGTCTTTAACGGGGACGCGAGATATGTGAGGGTTGAAGTTGCCAGCCCGGCGCTATCGTCAAATTATGAAATCATGTCTCCTTTGATGCGGCTGGTAAGCGTTGGGTACGCTTTCCATGCCGGGACCGCCGATCAGGCTTTGAGCGTGGCGGACGCATCCATTACGTCATCAAAAGCGGCCAGCGGCAATTTTGTAAAAAGAATAATCGCCGGATCGAACATCAATATATCGGGAGATGAGGGGAGCGGGACCGGACAGGTGACGATCAGTGCGGTCGGGAGCGGGTTTGGGGGAACAGTGGAGGTTGACAATCTAACCATAGACCGTAACGCGAATTCATCGCTTGAGGTTATGAATGGCGGGATCAGAGGCAGCAAACTTGCTTCAAATATAAACATTACAACATCGGGGACGATCTCAGCAAGTTCTTTAATTGGGACGTTCTACGGTGACGGTTCTCACTTAACCGGCATTACGGGAGAAGCTGGACCGCAGGGACCGATCGGTTTAACTGGACCTACGGGAGAAGTTGGCCCGCAAGGACCTATCGGATTGACCGGACCCACAGGAGAAGCTGGGCCTCAAGGATCGATCGGATTGACCGGACCTACGGGAGAAGTTGGCCCACAAGGACCGATTGGATTAACCGGACCTACGGGAGAAGTTGGTCCGCAAGGACCGATCGGCTTAACCGGGCCTACAGGAGAAGTGGGGCCGCAAGGTATTCAAGGTGTGCAAGGATTAGCTGGTGCGACTGGAGAAGTTGGCCCGCAAGGACCGATTGGATTGACTGGACCTACGGGGGAAGCCGGAACAAGTTCCTGGGTAGACGGCGTTGGGAAGGTTACGACAACTGTTGAAGTGGACGCTCAGTCAGGATTAAAAGTGACAGGCACCATTACGGCTGATTCTTTCAGCGGGAGCGGAAGCGGATTAACAGGTATCAATGCCCTAACTGCCATCCACGCGTATGATCTTTCGATCACGAGTGAGGTGCAAGGCGACGTCATTTACTTTGATGGAACCCATTGGGTGAGGCTGCCCGCAGGAATATCGGGTCAATTTCTCCAAACTAATGGTGCCAGCTCTAATCCGGCTTGGGCGACGGCCCATGATGCGTCTTTAAACAGTGCGCTTGGAACATTTGAGACCACGGCAGCACACGATTTATCATTGGGTACATTTGAAACGACATCACACGCTGCTAGTACGTATGCGCCAAGCACAGCTTTAGGGACGTTTGAGACTGCATCACATTCAGCAAGCACATATACGACAAATTTATCATTGAATAATGTGTTGGCCACATATGAAACTGCAGCAGCACATGATCTATCATTGGGGACTTTTGAGACTACGGCAGCACACGATTCATCATTAGGGACTTATGAGACGGTATCCGCTCATGATACATCATTAAACAGCGCATTGGGAACATTTGAAACGGCATCTCATGCAGCTGGAACATATGCTTTAACTACGGCTTTAGATACATTCGAGACTACAACAGCTCATAATGCATCATTAAACAGCGTTTTGGGAACCTTTGAGACTTCATCGCATGCAGCCAACACGTATGCATTTGGATCGGCATTAGGAACATTCGAAACGGCGTCTCATGCTGCCAGCACATATACGACCAATTCAGCTTTGAATACAGCATTAGGGACCTACGAAACGATAACAGGGTATAACACATCATTAAACAATACATTGGGAACCTTTGAAACGGCAGCAGCACACAATACATCTTTGGGAACCTTTGAAACGGTAACTGCGATGAATACTGCTCTGGGAACTTATGAAACTTCATCCCATGCGGCGAGCACTTACGCCACAAGCTCTGCTCTTACAACTCACACCTCAGCATCAGCCGGAGTCCATGGTGTAACCGGAGCAGTGGTTGGGACTTCTGATGCGCAGACCTTGATAAATAAAACTCTTACCACGCCGGTTATCAACGGGACGATAACGGGAACGACCGTGATCCCTGTTGCCAATGGCGGAACCGGACAATCTGCGGCGCTGGTGGCAGGTGGTGTTCTATATGGCTCCTCTGCAACTGCGGTCGGAGTTACGGCTGCAGGTACCGCCGGACAGTTTTTGCAAAGTGCCGGCGCTGGAACGCCCGTTTGGGCGCAACCGGGTCCGGCAAGTGTACAAGTTTTCACTGTAGCAGGGGCGGGCATGTATACTACGCCGGCCGGCGTGAAAGCAATAATGGTTGAATTGGCAGGCGGCGGGGGTGGCAGTGGTGGTATTGTGGCTAGTGGTGCTGCTGCTCAACAAGGATGTGCTGGTGGTGGCGGCGGCGGCGGTGCTTATGCGCGCAAACTTATTGTAAACCCGGCTGCCAGTTATGGATACACGGTTGGAGCGGCAGGTGCGGCTGGAGCAAATACTGGTACGGCTGGGGGGACTGGAGGAACTACACAATTTAATGGCGCTGTCATTACTGCACCTGGCGGTTCTGGAGGCGCTGGTTGTGCTACTGCTCGTATTGGAACAGTTGCTCTGGGTGGGGCGGGTGGCATTGCCGGTATAGGCGGAGATTTCATGGCTACCGGTGGTGCGGGAGGAGGAGGTTCTTCTTGCAGATATATTGGAATTGGCGGCCAGGGGGGGAATTCAATATTTGGAGGCGGTCCGCCTAGTCCTATGACCTCCGCTGCCGCCGGTCAAGGAGAATCCGCTGGTACTAATGGTACTCGTTATGGTGCCGGAGCTTCGGGGCCGGAATCTATTAGTACTGGTGCCAGTCAAGGTGCATTAGCAGGCGCTTCCGGTGCAGCGGGAGTCATAATTGTTTATGAGTATAAATAAATTCATAAGACAGCGGGGTTGTTGGAAATGGCGGCGGGATGGTTAATGTGCCGGGTAACGGCATAATAATTGAAAGCGATGCCAATTAATTAATATGAAACAAACGCCGATCATTTTAATATTTATAATTATGACTTTAATGATGTCGATGGTTTCTTACGGGGCATCGTCGAGCGCCAGCTATTCGATCCCGGTGGAAGAGGTAAACTCGTCGATCAGCAGCATGGCCTCGCCCAGCTACGGCATCTTCGGGGAAGCCCGGGGATATGACATGCATTTAGTAAGCAGTGCGGGCTTTGGATTGGGAGAAGGCTTTTTGTTCACTGCGTTCCCTTCGCTCGCGGTCATTGTTACTACGGTCGCGCCGGATTCCGGATATAATTCCGGCGCCGTAAATATCACTGAGATCGCAGGCGCCGGATTCATGCCGAACGCCTCGGTCAAACTGGTGAAAGGGAACGAACAGATCGCCGCTTCAAATGTTAATGTGGAGAACGGCATGAAGATATCGTGTATGCTCGATCTTACCGGACATTCGACCGGCCTGTGGAACCTGGCAGTGATAAACCCGAACGGAACATCCGGATCTCTTCCTTCCGCTTTTACCATAAAAAGCTGGGCAAGCGCCGGGGCGGCGGTAAATTATCCGAATCCATTTAACCCACTATCGGGACCGACCGCGATCATATATCAGCTTGATTCGGACCGGGATGTCTCACTGCTCCTGTTCAATATTTCTTACGAACTTATACTTAAGAAAGACCTCACTGCCACATTGAACGGCGGCAAAGCCGGAGACAACAGCGTGACCTGGGACGGGCGTAATCATTTCGGCGATCTGGTCGGCAACGGCGTGTATTTTATCCGGATCGTCGACCGACATACCGGCAATGTGCTGGTAAAAGGAAAAATAGCGGTAAGCCGATGAACAAAAAATATGGTTTGGCGTTTTTGATCGTTGTTTTCTTGATCACTGCGGCCGGCGCGGTGACTACACCGTATACGGAAGATCTGATGAAGATCGGGGTGGGGGCGCGGCCGATGGGGATGGGAAAAGCCTTTGTGGCGGCGGCCGATGACGGCAATTCCCCGTTCCTCAATCCGGCCGGCCTGGCAAGCCTGACCGCCTGGCAGTTCACCAGCATGTATGTCAATTTGCTGGACGGCGATCTTCCCTATACCCTGATCTCCGGGTCGCTGCCGCTTAAAAAAGGCAATCTTGGCTTGGGGATAATCTCCTGCGGAACTTACGGCATTCAGTCTCCGGGCCCGCAAAGCATTTCCTCTTTTGATTATTATGACCGGCTGATCTTTCTGACTTACGGCGCGCAGGCGGGATCGATCATCAGCCTGGGGGCGAATCTAAAATATTTCTCCAAGGGATTTACCGGTTCCGGCGGCAATACCTCGTCCGGAGCGAACCTGGACCTGGGATTGAAACTGAAATATAACGAAGGCCTGACGCTGGGCGCCGATCTGCAGAATGTCTTGCCGACCCGCCTGGTCTGGACCAGCGGCGCGGAGGACGATATCCCGATGCTGATCAAGCTGGGAATGTCGTCAAAATTAATGAAGGACCGGGGGATCGCGGATTTGGACGTTGATATCCCGACCGAGAGCGGGCAATCCGCCCTGATGCACGCCGGAGTGGAATGGGGGCTTTCACGTTTTTTCATTGTCCGGGGCGGATTCGATCAGATACTGAGCGCCGACCAGACGATCTCGACCAATCTGACCGCCGGCCTGGGTTTAAACCTCAACGGCATGCGCTTTGATTACGCCTATCATTTTTACACTGACCTTTCCTCCGGTGTTTCCCATTTCTTTTCGTTCTCTTTTTCCCCCTCCGTAAAAACACCTGCCCGCAATTGATGAATCTGTTACAATTATCAGATAACAAAAGATCAAAAGGAGAACAACATGGCAGAACAGGAGCTTCAGATCCAGATCGACGAAGAAACGGCGAAAGGACGCTACACCAATCTGGCGGTGGTCTCACATACTGAGAACGAATTTATATTTGATTTTGTTTTCATCCACCCGCCGCAGGGCAAGGTGGTATCGAGGGTGATAACCTCTCCCGGCCACGCCAAACGGATCATCAAGGCGCTGGCTGAGAACCTCGCGCTGTACGAGAAGAACATCGGCCCGATCCCCGAGCCGAAATCTCCGCACCCGCCGGTGATCGGGATCCAGCTTTCGAACAATTAAAGCGGTTGTATTTTGAGAATAATATTGTAGAATAAAACAGCTATGGACAGAAGAAGGCTGGTTATTTTGATGGCCGCGGTATTCCTGGTCGTATTCGGTTTTACCTGGTATTTTATATCGCGTCAATCGAACGGGGGCCTGAGCGCTTCGGGCACGATCGAAGCGACCGAGGTTTTAGTCAGCAGCAAGGTGACGGGAAAAGTTGCCGAGCTCAAATTCGAAGAGGGCGATCAGGTAAAAGCCGGGGATGTCCTTGCTCTTATAGAATCGGATTCCTATACTGCGAATTATAACAGCGTGCTGGCGCGCAATGATCTCGCGCAGTCAAACCTTGCCCGCAGCCGCGAACTTTTTAACCAGAACATGATCAGCTCACAGCAGTATCAGGCGGCGCAATCTGAAGCCGAAGTGGCAAAGTCCGCACTGGAGCTGGTAAAGATCCAGCTTGGAGACACCAGCATCAAGTCCCCGATTACCGGAACGGTAATGGTCAAGGCGCTTGAACCGGGTGAATTGGCCGCGATCGGCACGCCGGTCTATACCCTGGCAAATCTTGATAAGGTAAATTTGGTCGTCTATCTTCCCGAGGATCAAGTGGGATTGGTTAAATTGGGGCAGGAAGTCGCGGTAAATGTTGATTCTTATCCTAATGTGAATTTTTCCGGTAAGGTTACCCATATTTCAGATAATGCCGAATTCACCCCCAAATCGATCCAGACCAAAGAAGAAAGGGTAACCCAGGTGTTCGGCGTAAAGATAGAAATACCTAACCTGGACGGTAAACTTAAACCGGGGATGCCCGCCGACGCCCGCTTCTTCACCAAAGGCGAAACCGCCTCCGGCAGATAATGGGACCAGCGGTAGAAGCCAGGGAACTGACCAAAAAATTCAAAGAGCTTACCGCGGTCGACCGCCTTAACATTAGCGTCAATTGCGGTGAGATCTTCGGCCTGGTGGGGCCGGACGGCGCAGGGAAGACAACCACTCTGCGAATGCTTTCAACCGCCATGGAGCAAACCTCGGGCGATGCATACGTACTCGGCCTCAACGTTAAAAAAGACGAAGAAAAGATCCGCGACAAGATCGGCTACCTGCCGCAAAAATTCAGTCTTTATCCGGACCTGACGGTAGAAGAAAATATCGATTTTTACGCCGATATCTATCAGGTGCGCAAAGAGGAAAGGGCGGCCCGGAAGGCCCAGCTTCTGGAATTCACCAACCTTACGCCGTTCACCGGAAGAAGGGGAGGACAGCTTTCCGGCGGCATGCAGAAAAAACTCGGGCTGGCCTGCAACCTTATCCATACTCCGGAGATACTCTTCCTGGACGAGCCGACCACCGGGGTCGATCCAATCTCCCGCCGCGAATTCTGGAGGATACTCTACCGGCTGACCGAAGTGACGATCATTGTTTCCACCCCGTACATGGATGAGGCGGAACGGTGCAACCGGGTGGGGCTGATCCGGGAAGGGCGGCTTCTGATCTGCGACACCCCCGCGGAAATAAAGAAGATCGAAAAAGCAGCGAACCTGGAAGAAGCGTTCATTAATATAGTTGAAGGAGATTCCAAGGAACCTGCGAATAAACCTGCCCGCAATGCTGCGCAAAGCGTTGCAGGCGGGCTTCGCGGTTCCTTGAAAAAAGGAGAAAACCGCGACTTTTAGTCGCAGGTTTTCGATAATTTTAAATATGGACAACACCATAGAAGTCAAGCACCTAACCAAAAAATTTGGCAATTTCACGGCGGTGGACGGGATAAGTTTTTCGGTCGGCAAGGGGGAGATATTTGGCTTCCTCGGTCCGAACGGCGCAGGAAAGACCACCACTATCCGCATGCTCTGCGGACTGGTCACTCCGACCGCCGGCGGCGGGTTGGTCGGCGGGCTGGATATTATGAAGCAAGGGGAAAAGATCAAGGAACACATTGGCTACATGTCGCAGAAATTCTCTCTCTATGATGATCTGACCGTCGCGGAGAACATAGATTTTTATGCCGGGATCTATCAAACTAAAAAAGAGAACCGAAAACAAAAAAAAGAGCAGATCATAAAGACCGCAGAACTAACCGGAAAAGAGAATGTTTTAACAGGTAATCTGGCGAATTCCGTAAAACAACATCTGGCGCTGGGCTGCGCGCTGATCCACGATCCCGGGATCATTTTTCTGGACGAGCCGACTGCCGGGGTCGATCCGCTGTCGAGGAAAAAGTTCTGGGAAGTTATAAAAACGCTTTCGGAAAATGGCGTGACCACACTGGTCACGACCCATTACATGGACGAGGCCGAACGCTGCGATAGGATCGCGCTTATCAACAATGGCCAGATCATCGCTTGCGATACCACCGCCGATCTTAAAACGAAAAAAATGAAGGGTATATTGTATGAGGTTGAATGCGACAACGTTATGGAAGGGCTGGAGGTGCTCCGCGAATCGCAGGTCGCGCACGACGTCACGCTTTACGGTCTATATCTTCACGTTATGGTCGAAGGCGAGGAAGGCTGCCCGGAAGAGATCCGGTCATTATTGTCGGCCAAAAACATCGCGGTTAAAAGGATCGAAAAGATCCCTCCCTCGCTTGAGGATGTTTTCGTGTTCCTGGTGGAACAGGGGGACCAATGATAAAACGCCTGATACCGATAATGAGGAATGAGTTACTTCATTTGATCAGGGACCCGCGCTCGCTCACGATAACCTTTCTCATGCCCATCGTCCTGCTGTTCATCTACAGCTACGCGGTCTCTTTTGACGTAAAGAACATTCCCACTGCCGTGCTGGATATGGACAAGACCGCAGTCAGCCGTGATTTTATCTCCCGCTTTATAAACAGCGGTTATTTCGATCTGGTGGACGACCTGAAGTCCGATTCGGAATTTTCGGACCGGCTGGACAGCGGGAGGGTGAAAGCGATCATCAATATCCCTTCCGGGTTTTCGGAAGACATCAAGGCCGGCAGAAAAACCTCGATCCAGATGCTGGTCGACGGGTCCGATCCCACGTGGGCGTCGTCGGTGATCGGCTACGTCAATGGGATCGCGCAGGAATACTATCAGGGATTGGTAAAGACGGCGCTGATCCGCAGAGGCATCAACGCCAGCGCCAGCCTGCCGATCAGACTGATCTCGCGTATGTGGTACAACGAGACCCTGCGCAGTATTAATTTTTATCTGCCCGGTCTGATCTGCATCATCCTCATGCAGATGTCGGCGATACTGACCTCGCTTACGATCGTTTCCGAAAAAGAGCAGGGGACCATGGAGGCGCTGGTGGTAAGCCCGATAAGAAAGAACGAACTGATGCTCGGCAAGGTGATCCCGTACGTGATCATCGCATTCTTAGACATCATGATGGTGACAGCGATCGGCGTGTTCTGGTTCGGCGTGCCTTTCAAGGGAAGCCTGCTGCTTCTCATTTTAAGTTCCTTCATCTTCCTGACCGGCGCCATGGCGATCGGGGTCATGATCTCGACTAACGCCAAGACCAGCCAGGAAGCGATGCAGACCGCAATTCTAGTGACCATGCTGCCGTCGCTTTTGCTTTCCGGTTTCATGTTCCCGATCGAGAACATGCCGATCGCGCTCCAGTTTCTGACATATTTGATACCGGCGCGTTATTTTTTGAACATTCTCCGGGACATCTTCCTCAAAGGAGTAGGTCTTTCTTCTTTCTGGCCTGACCTTTTAGGAATGACCGTGCTTTCGGCATTCTTTATTTTTGTGAGCGTGAACCGTTTCAAGAAGAGGATAGAATAAATGTTTGACAGCCGGCTATATCATTTTATAAAAAAAGAGTTCATTCAGCTCCTGCGCGATCCCAGGATGATCTTTATCGCGCTGATGGCCCCGATCATCCAGTTGACGGTATTCGGCTATATCGCCTCACTTGACATCAAGCATATTTCGACTGCGGTCTTTGACCAAGATAAAAGCGCCTACAGCCGGTCCTATATTGATAGCTTTAAAAATTCCGGATATTTTGACCTTGAATACTACGTTAATGATCAGGAGCAAATGACCCGTTTGCTTGATAACGGAAAAATAAAACTGGGTATTCATATCCCGGTAGATTTCGTCCGCAAGATCGTGAGGAATGAGGTTTCTGATGTCCAGGCAGTGCTGGACGGCTCGAATTCATCCACCGCCTCGATCATCGAAAGCTACATCAGCCAGATAAATTTCATGAATGTAAACTCCCTTCTGGAAAAAAGGTTTGCCGCCTTTGGCATGAACATAAGCGACCTGGAACCGGTCGATCTTAATCTGCGAGTCTGGTACAACCCTGAACTTAAAAGCCGTAATTACATGGTGCCGGCGCTCATCGCGCTGGTATTGATGATGATCAGTATGATCCTCACCACCGCCGCGATCGTAAAAGAAAAAGAGCGCGGGACAATGGAAATGCTGGTGGTGACGCCGTTAAGATCTTATGAATTGATCCTGGGAAAACTGTTACCCTTCGCGCTGGTCGCGCTTTTTGACATAACTCTGGTCTTTCTGGTAGCAACTTTGTGGTTCGGGATCGCGCTCAAGGGGAGCGTGTTGCTGCTTTTTCTTTTGGGAGCTATATTCATGACCACCGGACTGGGTCTGGGGATGTTCATCTCTACCATTTCGCAGAATCAGAGACAGTCAATGATGACCATCTCCTTCATTATGGCGCCGCAGTTCATCCTTTCAGGATTTGTTTTCCCGATCGCCAACATGCCCCAGCCGATACAGATGCTCACGCTTATCATACCTCTGCGTTATTTCCTGGAGATCGTGAGAGGGATATTCCTGAAGGGAATAGGGATCAGATATTTATGGAACGATACCTGGCCGCTGATCGTTTTTGGCGTATTTATCCTCACCTTAAGCGTTTTAAGGTTTAGAAAGAAGATAGAATAATTGGCGGTATCATATGCCCAAATTTGACACAATTCCAAATTCAGTGATATAATTGAATAAAATTCACTAGAAAAGTGTAAAGAAAGGGGCGTTTCTATGGCAAAGGTAAAAGTAGGGATCAACGGTTTCGGGCGCATTGGGAGACAGGTTCTGCATGCAATGGTTGAAAAGGGTGTGCTGGGGAAGGATATCGATGTGGTCGCGGTCGTCGATATCAGCACCGACGCGAAATATTTTGCTTATCAGATGAAATACGATTCTATCCACGGGCGGTTCAAGGGGACGCTCTCGACCGAAAAGAGCGATCCAAGTTCAGCTGAAGCGGACATACTCGTGGTCAACGGCAACAAGATCAAATGCGTCATGGCCACCAGGGAGCCGAGCGGCCTTCCCTGGAAGGATCTCGGGGTAGATTATGTGATCGAATCGACCGGCCTTTTCACTGATTCTGAAAAAGCCAAAGGCCATCTGGCCGCGGGAGCAAAAAAGGTCATTCTCTCCGCTCCCGGCAAAGGCGACGTAAAAACGATCGTCATGGGCGTCAATGACAATGAATACGATCCCACAAAGCACAACATCATCTCCAACGCGTCCTGCACCACCAACTGCCTCGCGCCGGTGGTCCACGTTATCGTAAAAGAGGGCATCGGCATCGAAACCGGACTGATGACCACGATCCATTCCTATACCGCGACCCAGAAAACCGTCGACGGTCCGTCAAAGAAGGACTGGAGAGGCGGAAGAGCCGCGGCAATCAATATCATCCCATCCACGACCGGCGCCGCCAAGGCGGTAGGGGAAGTATTGCCTGTCACCAAGGGCAAGCTCACCGGCATGTCGTTTAGGGTCCCGACCGCGGACGTTTCGGTGGTCGACCTGACATTCCGCTCTATAAAGGATACTTCGATCGAAGAGATCGACGCTCTGATGAAAAAAGCGTCCGAAACTTATCTGAAAGGCATCCTGGGATATTCAAATGAAGAAGTGGTCTCGACCGACTTTATCCACGACGACCGTTCCTCGATCTTTGATTCTCTGGCCACCCTCCAGAACAATCTCAAGGGTGAAAAGAGATTCTTCAAGGTCGTTTCCTGGTACGACAATGAATGGGGCTATTCCTGCCGCGTGGTCGATCTGGTGAAGATGATCGCGAGCAAGTAGCTAGGATTAGGAAATGGCAAAGCAGACGATCGAGGATATAAAGGAGATCAAGGGCAAAAAAATCCTGGTACGGGTCGACTTCAATGTTCCGCTTGACGACAAGCTTAACATAACCGACGACACCCGCATTCGGGCGGCGATCCCGACCATCAAATATCTTTCCGACAAGGGCGGAAGGGTGATCCTCGTTTCCCATCTCGGCCGGCCCAAATCCGGGCCCGACGATAAACTGCGCCTGGCCCCGGTCGCCAAACAACTTCAGGAACTGATAGGCAAACCGATCGCGTACGTAAAAGACTGCATCGGACCTGAAGTTGAAAAGTCGGTCGCAGCCTTGACCGACGGCGACATCATCCTGTTTGAGAACGTTCGTTTTTACAAGGAAGAAGAAGCCAACGACCCCGGATTCGCAAAAAAACTGGCTGCCCTGGCCGATCTTTACGTGAATGACGCGTTCGGCACCGCGCACCGCGCGCACGCTTCGACCGAAGGCGTTACCAAGTACTTAAAGGGCTATGCCGGTTTTCTCATGGAAAAAGAGATAAAGTTCCTCGGGCAGCTGCTCAATAATCCGCCCAAGCCGTTCGTCGCCATACTGGGCGGGGCCAAGATATCGGGCAAGATCGACGTGGTGGAGAATCTTTTGCCAAAAGTGGACACCCTGATCATCGGCGGCGGAATGGCCTACACTTTCTTTAAAGCCCGGAACGTTTCGGTCGGCAATTCGCTGGTCGAATTGGACAAGATCCCGGTGGCAAAAGAAATACTGAAAAAAGCGATCGACCTGAGCAAGACCATCATGCTGCCGATCGATCACGTAGTGGCGGACAAATTCGACGCCAACGCCAATGTCCAGACCGTTACCCGCGGAGGTATACCGGACGGCTGGCAGGGAATGGACATCGGTCCGGAAACGGTCAAGAAGTTCGGCCACGCGATCAAAAAGGCAAAGACCATCTTCTGGAACGGCCCGATGGGCGTCTTTGAATTCGACAGATTTTCGAACGGGACCATAGGCATTGCCAAGCTGGTGGCCGCGGCCACCGAAAAAGGCGCCATTTCCGTCGTCGGCGGGGGAGATTCGGTCGCCGCCATTGAAAAAGCCGGTCTGGCTGACAAGTTCACTCATATTTCTACAGGAGGTGGAGCATCGCTTGAATTCGTGGAAGGAAAAGTTCTTCCGGGCATTGCGGCCCTTCAAGATAAATAATATGCCAAATACAAATAATAATCTGACTTTTTTTGGTCTGGGAATAGCCCCAAAGATACTCGAAATCCTGGACCGGATGAAATTTATCCATCCAACCCCGATCCAGTACAAAGCGATCCCGATCGCGATCGAAGGAAAAGATATGGTCGGTATCGCCCAGACCGGGACCGGAAAGACGCTGGCTTTCGCCATTCCTATGGTCCAGCGGCTGGCCCAGCAGAGGGGACGCGGGCTGGTGCTCGTTCCCACCCGTGAACTGGCTCTGCAGGTCGAAGAGCATTTTTCAAAGATCGCCGGTTCCTTCGGAATAAGGACTGCCGTTTTGATCGGCGGGGCCTCGATGTACAACCAGATCAGAGCGCTCCGGAATAATCCGGGGATCATAATCGCGACGCCCGGCAGACTGATCGACCACCTCGAACAGGGGACGGTTTTCCTGGGAACGGTCAATATCCTGGTGCTGGATGAGGCCGACCGGATGCTCGACATGGGATTTGCCCCCCAGATCGAAAGGATCCTTAAAACTGTGCCGAAAGAAAGACAGACCATGCTTTTTTCCGCTACTATGCCGCAGGAAATATTAAAAGTAGCCTCCTCCCACATGAAGCTTCCAGTAAGCGTTGAGATCGCGCGGTCGGGCACGGCCGCCGAAAAGGTCACACAGGAAGTTTACATCGTAAAAAAAGAAGACAAGCTCATGCTTCTCCAGAAACTGCTCGACCAATACCGCGGGTCGATACTGCTTTTCTCCCGCACCAAGCACGGGGCAAGGAAGATCGCCCGCAGCATAATCGAGATGGGGCACCGCGCGTCCGACATTCATTCCGATCGCTCTCTGGCGCAAAGGCGCGAAGCGCTTGATGGGTTTAAAAGAGGCAAGTACCGCGTGCTGGTCGCGACCGATATCGCGGCGCGCGGAATAGACGTTACCGGCATCGAACTGGTTCTAAACTTCGATCTTCCCGACGATATCGAAAATTACGTGCATCGGATCGGGCGCACCGGCAGAGCCGGGCAGGAAGGTCACGCGATCTCGTTCGCTACTCCGGACCAGGGCAGCGACATTAAAAGCATCGAAAAACTCATCCGGACCGTGCTGCCGATCACCGAACATCCGGAAGTCCCGGCCGGAAAATTCTTTAATTCATCCGCCAGACCGGCCGGCAGGTCTTTTGGCAAGTCGCGCCGTCATGGCAGACCTGGTGGATTTTCCGGCAATAAGAAAAAACCGGGCTGGCAATCCAACCGATATTAACTTGTAACTGAATTTTATGGAGGTGAGCGGGATCGAACCGCTGGCCTCGGCGTTGCGAACGCCGCGCTCTCCCAGCTGAGCTACACCCCCATGTTATCGGCAGGTCTGCTTACGGTCATTTTGAAAAATATAGCGGCAAAATGAACAAGAGAATTATACCATACGCATCGAGATTAATATATTGCGGATTTTACCTTGACAATGATTGACGTTATGTTAAGATAATAATTGAATGAAAATATTGCTTATTTTGGTACAGATGATTTCGGCGGCGTTGCTGCTCGTCTTTGTTATGCTTCACACCGCAAAAGGCGAGGGGATGGGGGGCATCGGCGGGGCGGCGCGGCTGTTCGGCACGCCCAAGGGAATGGAAGAAGGGCTCGATAAAATTACCGCTGGCTGCGCGGTCGTTTTTATGGCGGTTTCGCTCATACTTGCTATCTTAAAATGAGGAGGGTTTATGGATCTTGCTGAGTTTGGCGGTTCGATCAACTTGATATTCCTGAAGATCTATCAACCCCTTTTATCCCTGCTCATCGCGCTTTTGATCCTGCTTATCGGCCTGCTTCTTGCCCGGCTGCTGCGTACCGCGGTCAGCGGGTTCTTCAAGACCGTGCAATTAGACGTACTGTCGGAAAAAATAAAATTCAATAAATTATTCGAAAAAGCCGAGATAAAAAAGAGCGTTTCCGAACTTCTGGGGGAATTCGTCTACTGGCTTATGATCTTTCTGGTTGTGCTGGGGCTGGCTTCCTGGGTTAAAATACCAGTCGATACGGCGCTCGAGCGGATCATGTCGTTTACCGGGATCATCGTTCTGGCCGCGATCACTCTGTCCCTGGGAACTTTTCTGGCCATTCTCATCAGCCAGATCGTTTACTTTATCGGCTCCAACCTCGGCCTGGCCGGTTCAAAGACCATCTCCCGCCTGATCCATTACGCCACGGTTGTTTTTGCCTTCCTGCTGGCGCTCGAGCAGCTAGGTATCGGCCCCGCGCTTTTGGTCCCCAGCATCGGGGTCATTATCGGCGCGGTCGGACTGGCGGTGGCGATCGCGTTTGGCCTGGGCTGTAAGGACATTATGGCGGATTTCGTTTCGAACTTGATCAAGGGAAAATAAGGGGGTGGGAAGATAACGTTTGTCAGGTTTTCTATCACTTTTATTTGGAAAGGAGATGAATATGAAAAAAATTTTTGTGGCGCTTTTGGTAGTTTCGCTCATGGCTTCGGTTTCTTTTGCCGCTACCGCAAAATCGGCCATCAAAGGCGGCGGAATGAGGATCGGAGTCGGCGTTGACACCGGTATGGCCGGCATGAGGTTCAGCAGTGATTCTTTCAGTGGACTGGTCGGGCTTAATTTTTCCAACACCAGCTCTGGCGGCCAATCACAGACCACGTTAGGATTCGGCGGAAAATTAACGTTCAATATTACCGGCGGAGAGGTTCCCACGCATATCGGGGCGGGATTGACTTATACCAGTTTCCCGGCCGGTAATCAGACCGGAACGACCTTTTCCATCAGCGGTATTTATGGAGCGGAAACTACCATAAGCCATGATTTTGTGGCCGGTTTTGATATTTATCCGTTAACTTTCGCGTCAACGTCTGTTGCCGGTCAATCTGAAACCACGATCCAGCTTCTGACCGGAACCGTTTACGGTATCTATTATTTCTAACGGTAAATAAAGGAGAATTAAAATGAAAAAGGTTTTTGCATTGTCCCTGATCCTGGTCCTCTCGTTGTCAACGTTATCGCTCGCGGCAGTAAAGAAGACCGCACCGGCTCCTGCAGCGGTCGTGGCGCCGGCTGCGGAAGCTCAAAAGGGTGGATTCACATTTTCCCCAAAGTTTTCTTATGTTGGCTGGATGGGACTTGGTTTGGAAGTCGCTCCGCTTTTTAAGATAACCAATGATATCGACCTGATGGCTGAGGTTAACTATGATTTATGGGGATATAACGGCGGGTCAGGCTATGTATATGGTGAACTTAACGGAGTTTATAATTTGCAGCCGATCGCACAGGGAGATAAAACCCTTAACCCGTATGTCGGCGGCGGCGTGATCTATGGTATGCCCCTGGGTACGGCCAATTACGGCGGAAGCTTTAGCGGCGGGATCGGTTTTGGTGTTTTCGGCGGGGTTTCAACCAAACTTGATCCGTATACCGTTTTTGCTCAGCTTAAATATGCTTCCGCGCCAATTACCTGGTCATATTCCTATAATTATGGTTATGGCAGCGCATCTTACTCCGATTCGGTCAACGCCTTGGGCGCAGGCATGGAATTCGGACTGAGGTTCTAACTGTAATTTAATTATTTTTAGGGAGGCGGTCCAGTGAAGAAACTTATTGTTTTTATGATGATCGTTGCGTTATCGGTTCCATCCCTTGCCGCGGTATCTTTAAGAGGCGGCTTGGCGGGAGGAGCGTTCAGGATAAGCGCGGTCATGGATCGCCCCATTCGGGATAACATTTCGCTTGCCGGCGAACTCGGTTACGCTTTGGGCAACGGGTATACCCTTGCCACGGGCGGGATCGACCTGCAGACTACGATAAAGAACGATTTTTACCTGGGCGCCGAGGTTAGCTATTCCAGTTACTCCAGCGCGGTAAGGCTCGGGCTCCCCGCCGTCGATATTACCGACCGGAGCGGAGTGGGCGTCGGCGTTTTCGCCGGCATGACCAGGGATAAAATGTTCGGCCAGGTTGGATACGATACCCGGCTTGGTGCAGTCGCCGAAGCAGGCTATATCATAAGAATGTAGCCCGGATGTATTATCTGTTTCTCATCGCGGCGGTCCTGTCAGCTCTTTTGACAGGACCGCTGCTTTTTTGGCTGCGGAAGATAAAGGCGAGACAGGTCGAAAGGGAGGAGGGCCCGCAGTCCCACAAAAAGAAAGCAGGCACTCCGACCATGGGAGGCCTGGGTTTTCTGGTTGTAATTGCAGTGCTTTCCGTCTTTTATGTGGATCTCAAGTATCTGGCGATCCTGCTTTTGGCTGGTTCGATCGCGCTGATCGGTTTTTTTGACGATCTTATAAAAATAATGAACAAGCAAAACCTCGGCCTGACTTTTTGGCAGAAAATAATCCTGCAAACGCTTATTGCCGCGGTCTTTTCATTTTATATGCTCCGCGCCGGCCTGGTCGAAGGACCCTTTCTTATACTGGCGACATATTTCATTTTCTGGTGCTTTGTTATCGTAGGTTCCGTTAACGCAACCAATCTCACCGACGGGCTCGACGGCCTGCTGGCCGGATGTTCGATCATCGCTTTTCTTTCATTCGCCCTGATCCTGTACAAACAGGAGCTGATGGGCGGAGCCGCCCTGTGTTTTATCAGCGCGGGGGCCTTGCTCGGTTTTATTTTCTATAATGTCCACAAAGCGAAACTTTTCATGGGCGATGTCGGCTCGCTCTCGATCGGGGCCATTTTTGCGGGATTGGCCATAATTTCCGGCAATGAATGGCTGCTGGCGCTGGTAGGCGGCGTCTTTGTGTGCGAAGCGCTTTCTGTTATAATACAGGTCGGATCGTTCAAATTGTTCGGGAAACGGGTCTTTAAAATGAGTCCTTTGCACCATCATTTTGAGCTGATGGGGATACCTGAAGCCGTGGTCGTTCTTGGATTTTGGGCGGTCCAGCTGATCCTCGGAATAATAGGAGTGATTTTGGGATGACAAAGTGGGAAGGGAAAAGGGTGACGATTTTTGGTTTAGGCCGGTCCGGGATCGCAGCTGCCGACCGCCTGATCCCGCTCAAGGCGGATGTGACCATAACGGAGTCGCTCGCCGAAAAAGACATCTCTCCCGAGATCATCACCCGGATGAAGGCGCTGGGAGTAAAACTTGAGCTGGGCGGCCATACCAATGCGGTAATCGAGAATGCCGATCTGATCGTTATGAGCCCGGGAGTTCATCTTGACCTTCCGCCTGTATTGGAAGCAAAAAAGCGGGGGATCCCCGTCATCTCCGAGATCGAGCTTGCTTTCCGTTTTCTCTGCAAGCCGATCATCGCGGTCACCGGCACCAACGGCAAGACGACCACAGCCACGCTGATCGGGGAATTCCTTAAGGCCGCAGGGAAAAGATCGGTCGTGGCCGGGAACATCGGCGATCCGCTGGTCGCGGTCAACGATGCCGACCTCGATCTTATCGTCGCGGAAATATCCAGCTATCAGCTTGAGACAATCGTCACCTTCCGCCCCTGGATCAGTCTGATCTTAAACCTGACCGAAGACCACATTGAGCGCCACAAGACCATGGAAGAGTACTCCCAGGCCAAGGCGAGGATCTTTATGAACCAGAAAAAGACCGACTATCTTATCTACAACGCGGAAGATAAAACCGTCGCTTCGATCGTTTCTGATGCCGAGGCGCGGCTGGTGCCGTTCTCGATCAAACAGCCGTTCTTAAAGCCGGATGAGATGCTGATCAAAGGCGACCATAACCTTGAGAATGCCATGGCCGCGGCGCAGGCCGCGCTGATCAGTGGGGTGGGGATCGACACTATTAAATCGGTTTTAAAGGATTTTAAAGGCGTGGAGCACCGCATTGAGTTTGTTATAGAGAAAAAGGGGATCAGGTTCTACAATGACAGCAAAGGCACCAATCCCGATTCGACGGTTGTGGCGCTCAAGGCGCTTTCGAACGGCAGCCGGAACATTATCCTGATCGCGGGGGGCAGGGACAAGGGCGGGGACCTGACCGATCTGGTCCATCTGATCTCCGACAACGTTAAAAATGTCGTTCTGATAGGAGAAGCGGCGGAGCGGTTCGGGACCGCGTTAAGATCGAACCGATTCGACCAGCTCACCTTTTCCGGCGACTTCAAAGCCGCGGTCGATGATTCTTACGCGATGGCGCAACCGGGCGATATCGTGCTTCTTTCCCCGGCCTGCGCGAGCTTCGATATGTTCAAGAACTTCGAAGAACGCGGAAAAACCTTCAAAGAACTGGTATTGAACCTCAAGGAATGAAAAAACGGCCGGATTATCTTTTTCTGCTGCTGGCGGCGTCACTGGTCATTATCGGGACGATCATGATCTTTTCCGCTTCGCCCGCGCTGGCGCTGAAGCACGGCGATAGTTTTTATTATCTTAAAAGACATCTATTTTATATCATCCTCGGCCTGTTCGGGCTTAACTTCGCCCTGAAACTGAATCTTAATACCCTTAAAAAATGGTCCCTGCCGATCCTGATATTTTCTCTTATGCTTCTGGTGATGGTCTTTATCCCCAAGATCGGAAAAAGCATGGGTGGCGCCAGCCGCTGGATCGACCTATACATCTTCTCCTTTCAACCTTCCGAGCTGGCAAAATTCGCGGTCATTCTTTTCCTGTCTTCCGCGCTCGCCAATAAAAAGGAAGGGATAAAGAATTTTTTGTCCGGTTTGCTACCGCTGCTTTTAATGGTAGGCCTGGTAGCGGGCGTGATCATCAAACAACCCGATCTGGGGACCGCGCTCTCGATCTCATTTTCCGCTTTTCTCATGTTCTTTATCGCCGGAGCGCAGTTTTTGCACCTGGGCGTGCTGCTGGCGGCGGGGGCGTTCGGTGTCTTGCTGATCAGCATCCTTTCTCCTTACCGCCTCAAAAGGATATTCGCTTACCTTAACCCGTGGAGCGATCCGCTAAATATCGGATTTCAGATCATCCAGTCTCTGCTGGCGGTCGGTTCGGGCGGACTGTTTGGTTTAGGGCTCGGGAACTCGAGGCAAAAATTCTATTACCTGCCGCAGCAGTACGCCGATTTTATTTTTGCGGTGCTGTGCGAGGAGCTCGGTTTTATCGGCGCAGTCGTTCTGCTGTTCCTGTTCGTTATTTTCTTCGCGCGGGGCATCGGGATCGCGCTTAAGGCGCCCGACAACTTTTCTTATTTCCTGGGAATGGGGATCGTCATCATGTTAGCGGTCCAGACCTTTATGAACCTGTCGGTCGTGCTCGGCCTGATCCCAACCACCGGCATACCGCTTCCCTTCGTGAGTTACGGCGGGACCGCCACCGTGATCAACCTTTTTTCCGTCGGCTTGGTAGCCAATATCTCCAGGAACTCAAAATGAAGATCGTGATCGTCGCCGGCGGAACGGGCGGGCATATTTATCCGGGCATCGCGGTTGCGCAGGAGCTTAAGGACCGGGATGCCGGCAACCAAATCCTTTTTATCGGAAGCCGGGAAGGGCTGGAGGGAGAGCTAGTCGGGCGCGAAGGGCTTGAGATAAAATATATTCACGCGCGGGCGCTTTTAAGAAAGATATCATATAAGGCGCTTTCCGCGCCGTTTGTGTCCCTTCTGGGATTCTTCGAGTCGCTTAGGCTCCTTTTTTCCACAAGGCCCGATCATATTATCGTGACCGGCGGTTATGTAAGCTTCCCGGTTCTGGCTGCGGCCGTAATTTTAAGGATCCCTTTCCTGCTCCTGGAGCAGAACGCGCTTCCGGGATTCACCAACCGGTTCTGGCATAAATTCGCGGAACAGGTGGTGCTTGCTTTTGACGAATCGCGTAAATACCTGGATGGCGTCGTGCTCGGCAATCCTGTCCGAAAAAGCATTCTGGAATCAAAGACCGTAAGCCACGACCGCAAAGCGGTCACGGTGATCGGGGGGAGCCAGGGCGCGCGGAGCATAAACCGGGCGTTGGCCGACCAGATCGATAAATTAAAAGAGGTTGAGGTCTATCACATCATCGGCAAGCGGGATTTTAAGTCAATAAAAGACAAGATAAGCGCCGCCCGCTACCCGTTTTACCATCCCATCGAATATATGTATAATATGGAGGAACTCCTGTCGCGCTCCGACCTGGTCGTGTCCAGGGCCGGGGCAACCGCAATTTCAGAGATACTGGCATTGGGCCTGCCGTCCGTTTTGATCCCTTTCCCGTATTCCGCGGAAGGGCACCAGGATCTAAACGCGAAAGTAATAACGGAAGCGGGCGCGGCGCTCTTATTGAACGACCGTGAGCTGGTCAAGCTGTCGGGAATTATCGTTTCTACCCTGAAAGATGAAGAACAATTGAGTGAAATGGGAATGGCCGCGAATAAACTGGCAAAAAGGGACGCGGCCCAAAGAATCGTGGATATATTATATGCAAAACATTGACATGGAAAGAATAAAAAGCATTCACCTGATCGGCATCGGGGGCTGCGGCGTATCCGCGATCGGGAAGATCCTGCACCAGATGGGCTATCGTGTTTCGGGATCGGACATCAAGGAGAACAGCAACACCATGCGGCTCAAGGACATGGGAATAAAAGTTTTTATCGGACATGAAGCGAGCCATATCCGGGGCGCGGACCTGGTGGCTTATTCTTCCGCGGTAGCCGCCGACAATCCGGAATTGGCCGAAGCGTTATCGATGAAGATCCCGGTCTTAAAGCGCGCGGAAATGCTCTCCTTTATCATGAACCGGTTTAAAAAGAGGGTGGCGGTGGCCGGGACCCACGGCAAGACCACCACCACTTCAATGATCGCAAAGATCTTTTACGATACCGGCGCGGACCCGACCTTTTTGATCGGGGCTGAGACTGATTACGTGGACGGCAACGCCCGCCTGGGGGCGGGGGATTATGTGATCGCGGAGGCCGATGAATCCGACGGCTCGTTTTTGGAACTTACGCCCAACATTTCCATCGTGACCAACATCGAACCGGATCACATGGAATTTTTCGGGACCGAAGAAAAACTGATGACCATTTTTAAGGAATTTATCGGCAAACTGGACCTTGACGGACTGCTGATATTGGGGATCGACAGCGCCCGCGGGCGGGAAATGCTGGCCCAAACGGAACGGAGAACGATAACTTACGGCTTTTCAGAAGACGCCGGGGTCCGGGCGGTCAACCTTGCCTTCGACGGAATGGGCACCCGTTACAATATAATTTACAATGGCAAGAACCTGGGAGAAGCCCGGCTTTCGATCCCGGGCGAACAGAACGTTAATAATTCATTGGCCGCGATCGCGGTCGCGGTCGAGGCCGGCATTCCTTTCAATTCGATCGTGTCCAGCCTTCATTCGTTCACCGGAGCCAAGCGCCGGTTCCAGATCATCGGCGAGATCAACGGCATCATCATCATTGACGACTACGCGCATCATCCGACGGAGATAAAAGCGACGCTCAAGGCCGCCCGGAACGCCTGGGGGAAGGAAAAGAGGATCATCGCGGTGTTCCAGCCGCACCGTTATACCCGGACCTTCCATCTTGCTTCCCAGTTTTACGACGCTTTCGAGGACGCGGATACGGTCGTCCTGACCGATATTTACAGCGCGGGGGAACAGCCCATTCCAAATGTCGATGGCCGGATGATCGCCAAGGAGATCGAAAAGCGCAAGGATGTTACCTATATCCCCCGAAAAGAAAGGATCGCGGAGAAGATACTAAAATCATTGAAGCCCAATGATGTCGTCCTGATCATGGGAGCAGGCGATATTTATACCGTCGCGAAAGACCTGCTCTTTAGGATCAAGATCTCGCAGGAAAAAGAAAAATCCAAAAACAAAACAGAAACAGAATGAAGATCATTGAGCAAGAGCCTTTAAGCAAACATACCACTTTCAGGATCGGCGGCCCGGCAAGGTATTTTTGCTCCCCCAGAAACATCTCCGAACTGAAAAAGGCCCTGCAATTCGCAAAAGAAAGCAAGTTAAATGTATTCATCATCGGCGCCGGATCCAACCTTCTGGCGGCTGATCGGGGTTATCGCGGACTGGTGATCCATCCAAAGCTGGCGAATATTGAGCTGAAAAAGACCGGGGTGACAGCGGAAGCGGGAGTTCCGATCCAACATTTGCTTGCAACTCTGGCGGAAAACGGGTTGACCGGATTGGAATTTATAACCGGTATCCCGGGCGCGGTCGGCGGATCAGTCGCGATGAACGCCGGAATGGGGAATGAGGAAATAGGAGAGAAGGTAGTTAGGGTTTGGGCCTTAAATAAAGAGGGCAAAGAAAAAATAATACTGAAAAAACGTTGCGGATTCGGCTACCGCAAAAGTATTTTCCAGAAGCAAAAATTGATCATATCAAAGGTTGAGTTTAAACTTAAAAAAGGCAAAACACCGGAAATAAGATCGCGGATCAGGGAGCGTTGGGAAAGGCGTCTGGCTTCCCAGCCGTATGATCTTCCGTCTGCCGGATCGGTATTCCGCAACCCCGGGCGTGATTTCGCGGGTAGGCTGATCGAGGCGGCCGGGCTGAAAGGCAAAAAGATCGGCGGCGCGCAAATATCCAGAAAGCACGCGAATTTCATCGTTAATTTGGGGCGGGCCAAAGCCCGCGACGTTTTAAGCTTGATGAGAACGGCAAAAAAAACGGTCCGAAAAAAGTTTGCGGTCGGCCTACGGCCCGAGATCGTGGAACTGCGCTAAAAAATCATTGAGCGGACAGCCGATACATGATAAAATCAGTCCGTGATCTCTCGCGAAAAAATCAAAGAACTGGAAGCGATAGCGCTTAAAATACGCAGGCATATCATTTTGATGACCTGCGCGGCCGCTTCCGGCCATCCCGGAGGGTCGCTTTCCGCCGCCGATATCGTTACCGCCCTGTATTTTTATAAACTTAAACACAAACCGCAGGACCCTACCTGGCCGGACCGCGACCGCTTTGTGATGTCGAAGGGCCACGCCGCGCCGGTGCTGTACGCGGCACTGGCCGAGGCCGGATATTTCCCGGTTTCTTATCTTAAAACATTAAGACAGCTGGGCAGTTCCCTGCAGGGCCATATCGACATGCTCTCTTTGCCGGGAATAGAAATGTCTACCGGCTCGCTCGGCCAGGGATTGTCGGCCGCAAACGGCATGGCGCTCGCCTGCCGGCTCGATAAAATGTCCTGCCGCGTGATCTGCCTGCTCGGGGACGGGGAATGCCAGGAAGGGCAGGTCTGGGAAGCGGCCATGACCGCCGGCCATCACAAGCTCGACAACCTGACCGCGATCATAGACCGTAACAAATACCAGATCGACGGAAAAGTGGAGGATATCAAAGGGATCGAACCGCTGGCCGATAAATTCAAGGCGTTCAACTGGCAGGTGCTGTTCTGCGACGGCCACGATATGAGCTCGATCATTTCAGCTTTGGAAAACGCGGAAAAGGTCAAGGGCAAACCGGCGGTCATCATCGCGGATACGATAAAAGGCAAAGGCGTAAAATTCATGGAAGACAATCCTCTTGATTACCACGGCAAGGCGCCGACCAGGGAGGAAGAAACACTGGCGCTTGAATGCCTTCGGGAAAAGGAAAGCAAATGAACGAAACCATGCCTGCCGGCAGGCAGGATAAAAAAGCGGCAACCCGGGACGCTTACGGCAAAACCCTGCTTGAGCTCGGCCGGGAGAACAAGGATATCGTCGTCCTGGACGCCGATCTCTCCGCTTCGACCAAGACTATCCTGTTCGCGAAAGAATTCCCGGACCGTTTTTTTGACATGGGCGTGGCCGAGCAGGACATGATCTCAACCGCCGCCGGCCTGGCCGCCTGCGGGAAGATCGCCTTCGCTTCCACTTTCGCGGTATTCGGTTCCGGACGGGCCTGGGAACAGGTCCGGATCTCCGTGGCCTATACCCGTCTAAATGTAAAGATCGTTGTAACCCATGCCGGCATCACCACCGGCGAGGATGGAGCTTCACACCAGGCGAACGAGGACCTGGCGATCATGAGAGTGATCCCGAACCTGACGGTGATCGTTCCTTCGGACGCGATCGAGGCCGAAAAAGCGATCAGAGCGATCGCCGCCTTTCATGGTCCGGTTTATGTAAGGCTTTCACGGCTGGCGACCCCGATCATCAATGACAACAAAGATTATAATTTCCAGATCGGGCGGGGGATCATCATGCGGGAGGGCAGTGACGCCACCATTGTCGCCTGCGGATTGATGGTGTCAATGGCGCTGGACGCGGCGGAAATGCTGCAAAAGGAAGGGGTATCGGTCAGGGTGGTCGATCTTCATACCCTGAAGCCGTTCGATAAAGAGTTGATCATCAGGTGCGCGCGGGAGACGGGCGCGATCGTGACCGCGGAAGAGCACAGCATCATTGGAGGACTAGGGGGCGCGGTCGCGGAAGTGCTCATGGAAAACCACCCGGTGCCGATGGCGCGGGTCGGGATAAAGGACATGTTCGGCGAGTCCGGCAAGCCGGAAGAACTTCTGGTCAAGTACGGTCTGACCCCGGAAGAGATCGCGCACGCGGCCCGGTCGGTCATCGCAAGGAAAAAATGAGCGCCCAAAGACCTTCGTGGAACGAATATTTCATGCGCATCACCAATGATGTCGCGGAGCGGGCGATCTGCGTTAAGCGCAAGGTCGGCGCGGCGATCGTCAAGGACAACCACATTCTTTCCACCGGTTACAACGGAGCTCCTAAGGGATTTTCCCACTGCACCGAGGACACCTGCATCCGAAAACAGATGAGCGTTCCTTCCGGACAGAGGCATGAGCTGTGCCGCGGCCTGCACGCGGAGCAGAACGCGATCATCCAGGCCGCCGTGCAAGGGGTCAAGATCGAAGGCGCGACTTTATATTGCACTTATCAACCCTGCGTGATCTGTGTTAAAATGATGATCAACGCGGGGATAAAAAAGCTGGTTTACGCGGGCGGCTATCCGGATGACCTGGCCGCGGAAATGCTGAAAGAAAGCAATATAGAGGTGGTAAAGTTATGAAAGTCGGTTATCTCGGTCCGGAAGGCACCTTTTCCGAAGATGCGGGCAAGCTTTACCGCGGCATGATCAAGGCCAATTTCGAACTGGTCCCGTATCCCACGTTCCATGACGTTATTCTCGCGGTCGAGAAAAAAGCGATCGATGAAGCGCTGGTCCCGATAGAAAATTCGATCGAAGGCACGATCAGCACCGTGACCGACATGCTAGCCAGGGACGTTGACCTGAAAATAAACCGGGAGCTGGTAATGCCGGTCTATAATTACCTGCTGGCGCAAAAAGGGATCCACATCAGCGAGATAACGGATGTGATCTCCCATCCCCAGCCGATCGAACAGTGCAAGGATTTTCTGCGCCGCCGTCTAACTTAGGCCAAGCTCCATCTTGCTTATTCGACCTCGGACGCGGCCCGCCAGGTAGCAATGTCGCTGGGGGAAAAGATCATCTCCCACGGCAAGGTGAAAGGCCCGGTCTTTGCCGC
This sequence comes from uncultured bacterium, assembly GCA_903930225.1. GTDB lineage: Bacteria > Margulisbacteria > WOR-1 > XYC2-FULL-46-14 > WPAF01 > CAIYXV01. Next base: position 31,539 of record CAIYXV010000017.1, read on the forward strand.
GATCGGACCGCTTTCCATGGCCCGGCTATACGGCTTGTCGGTGATCGCCAAGAAGATCAATGCCAAGGACAACCAGACCCGGTTCGTGGTCCTGTCCCGGACCGACCATAAGCGGACCGGCGACGACAAGACCTCGATCGTTTTCTCGATCGCCAAGGACCGCCCGGGAGGACTGTACGGCATCCTTTTTGAATTCGCCAACCGGGGCATCAACTTAAGCAAGATCGAATCCCGACCGAGCAAGAAGGCGCTCGGCGATTATTACTTTTTTGTCGACTTAAAGGGCCACCGCGACGACCGGATCGTAAAAGATGCGCTGGCGAACGTTAAAAAGAGGGCCGCCTTTTTCAAATTCCTGGGTTCGTATCCAAGATTTAAATAAAATAAGGAGAGATATATGACAGTAGACCTGAACCTGATCCTGCAGTTCTGCCTGATATTGCTGATCCTGGCGCTGACGGTCGGAGCCGTGATATTTATTTTGATACTGATCGATCTCAAACAGATCACCAAGCGGGTCAACCGCGAGATCAAGGCGGTCACGTTTATTGTCGACATGCTCGACCTTATCGTTTCCGGAATGCACATGGCAAAGAAGAAATTCAGCGATTCCAACATCGGCCGCACCATAAAAAAGTCGTTAAAAATCACAAAAGAGGAGGAATAATGATGGGCAAACTGGCAAAGACCCTTACATTGGGCGCGATCTTCGGTTTTATCGCGGGGCTTCTGTTCGCTCCGAAAAAGGGCGAGGAATCTCGCAAGACGGTCGGAGAAGTGATCGAAAAAGGCAAAGAAAAAATAAACGAGATCAAAGGTTCTTTTAAAAAGGAAGAGTAAGCGCATTTCCGTAATGAAACACACGCTTTTGTGCGCGCTTTCCGTTTCCCTGATCATTTTTTCCTGTGCTTACGCCGACGGGACCAAGGTCGCCAACGATCCCACCCGCATCAGCGTCGGCGCTAGGGTCCTGGGCATGGGAAAATCATTCATGGGCATGGCTGATGACATCGGCTCCATATTCACCAATCCGGCCGGCCTGGCAGAGCTGAATAATCCGCAGATGACCTCCATGTCGGGCAAATTCATCAATGAGGTAAATTATCTCAATGTCGGCGGGGCGTATCCGACCTTTCTGGGTACGCTCGGGATCGGATACATAAGCTCTGATATCGCTTTTACCAGCCCGTCCGCCACAACCGAAGTATTAGATGGGGTCAGGATCATACCTTCTTCGACCGAAGGCTCCAGCTATTCGTATAAGAACAGCGCCCTGTTATTATCATTCGGCTCACCGTTGAGCTCGCTGCCATTCGATATTTTTAAAAAAGCCGATTTCGGCGGTACGGTCAAACTATTCTTCCAAAACCTGGGAGGACCGGGCATCAACGGAGGGACCGCATCGGGGTACGATATAGACCTGGGCGTAAGGTATAAACTCAATCCCGCGATCGGCTTAGGCGCGGTGGTCCAGAATGTCATTCCGTTCTCGCTGGGAGGAAAGATCCATTGGGCCAGCGGGGCGGAGGAATCCCTGCCATCGGTCCTGAAGGTCGGCATGAGTGTAAAAGTGTTGGGCGAGAACGGACTGGCCAGGTTAAAGGACAGCCAGCTTACCTTTAACCTTGACGGAGATTTTACACCCTTGCGGTCGAATATTCCGTCGCTTTTGCATACCGGGGTTGAATGGCTGCCGATCGATCTGCTCGCTTTGCGGGCGGGCATCGACCAGGATGTCATCGGTACTGGCGGGGGAGGGCTTGATGTCGCCAACAACGTAACGCTTGGCGTGGGGGTGCTGTTCAACGATTTCCGGTTCGATTACGCTTATCACCAGTATTATTCGATACCCGAAAACGATACCAATTATTTTTCTATTTCCTATGGCATGTCAAACAAAAAACCGGTCCCGCCATTGATCAAATATCTCGATCTCGGTTTTCCCCAGGACCGGACCGTTGTTCATGCAGACCGGATAAAGGTAAGCGGATCGGCGCTCAGGCCGGAAGTAAAGCAGATCAGCATCGGAGCTTATACCGTGAACGTGAACGGAAGTTCGTTTGAAGCCGAGCTCCCGCTCACACTCGGAAAGAACAGCATTCTCGTTACCGCGCTGGACTCAAACGGCGCGGCCCTCGAATCCCAGAAGATCAGAATCTTATGTTTGACATCTTTCAGCGATGTGACCGATGCCTACTGGGCTCAGGGACCGGTGCTTACCCTGGCGACCCTGGGAATAATTTCAGGATACGCCGACCAGAGCTTCAAGCCGGACAAGACGATCAACCGCGCGGAGATGATAACCCTGCTGGTCAGGGTATCCGGCGTAACGACCGAAGGAGTGGCTCTCAAGCTTCCTTTCAAGGATGTTTCAAAAAAGTTCTGGGCGGCTAAATATATTGGGACAGGCATCAAGCTCGGCTTTATGACCGGCTATCCGGATAAAACCTTCAAACCGTTAAGATCGATCATACGCGCTGAAGGGGTTGTGACCCTGGCCAGGTTCTCGGGCCTGGATCTGACCCAGCCGGTGCCGGCGCCGGTGTTCGCGGACGTGCCCGGAAGACACTGGGCGGCAAAAGCGGTCAATGCCGCCAATTCCGCCGGGATGCTGAAATATTTGTCCGGACAGCGTTTTGAACCGAACCGACAGCTGACCCGGGGCGAAGTGGCGGAGATGCTGTCGAAATCGGATATTGTTTCCCAGAAAGTAGCCGAGCTTTTAGACTGGGAGAAAGGCTACTGATGAATGAAAGAAGAAATAAAAAAGCTTGTTGAATCGACCGTAGCGGACGTATATGGGCAAACCGTGCGCTCCGTTACCGGCGCTCCTAACCCTAAATACGGCGATTTTTCTAGCAACGCCGCGCTCCTGCTCGATCCTGTAATAAACGAACCGTTGTTTGAGATCGCCTCGAAGCTCGCGGCCGCGATATTCGTCCGGGACGCCGGCCGCACGTTCAAAAAGGTTGAGGCGACCCGGACCGGGTTCATTAATTTCCGGCTTGATGAAAGTTATCTCCAGCGTCAGGTGGCGTTGATCAGGGAAGAAAAGGACCGCTATGGAAGAAAGAAAGAAAAGAACGGCAAAAGGGTATTGATCGAATTCGTGTCCGCCAATCCCACCGGGCCGCTTCATATCGGCCACGGCCGCTGGGCGGTGATCGGCGACGATATCGCAAGCTTACTGGAAGCTTCCGGTTATGAGGTAGAACGAGAATTCTATATAAACGACGTCGGCAACCAGATCGAGAAACTTATAAATTCAGTTAAAGCCCGGGCGGAGGGCGGGGAGGTCCCGGAGGGGGGATACAGCGGAGCGTATATTCAGGACCTGGCGGATGAGCTCAAGGCCGATATTTCAAAACCTGAATTCAGAAACATCCTGATCGGCACCATCCTTGAATGGCAGAAAAGGGTGCTGCGCGAACTGAGCATCGAGTTCGACCGTTTCTTTTCCGAAAGGACCCTTCACGAAAAAGGCAAGGTAGCGGAAACCATCGAAAAGATGAAAAAGACCGGCCACACTTTCGTTGAGGACGGCGCCTTGTGGTTCAAGTCCCAGGATCACGGAGACGACAAGAACCGCGTCCTGGTCAGGGAGAACGGGGAGCCGACCTATTTTACCGCCGACATCGCTTACCACCTTGATAAATTCAGCCGCGGCTACGATCAGCTGATCGACGTCTGGGGAGCCGATCATCACGGTTATGTCCCGAGATTAAAAGCCGCGCTTAAAGTCCTGGGCCTGCCCGTCGACCACTTCGAAGTAATAATCGGCCAACTGGTCTCGCTTTTCCGCGGATCGGAGCCGGTCAAGATGTCAAAAAGGACCGGCGACATGATCACGCTAGAGGAAGTGGTGCAGGAGATCGGAAAGGACGCCACCCGTTTTTTCCTGACCATGGTCTCTTCGCAAAACCGGCTTGAATTCGACCTTGAGCTGGCCAAGAAGCACGCGTCCGACAATCCGGTGTATTACGTGCAGTACGCCCACGCGCGGATCTGCAGTATTTTCAGGGAAGCGGAAGAGAGAGGGGTAGAATTTAACGGGAACTGCGACCTTTCAAAGCTTATCCATCCGGCCGAAAGAGATTTAATGAGGAAGCTGATCGATCTGGGGGATGAGATCGTTTCCGCCGCCGAGAAAAGAACGCCGCACCAGATGGTCGAGTACGCAAAAAGCCTGGCCGCGATCTATCATAATTATTATCATAAATGCCGGGTCATATCGGACGACATCGACCTGACCCGGGCGCGCCTGGCGCTGGCCGACGCCACTCGAACTATCCTAAAAAATGTGCTAATATTGCTTAAGGTTGAAGCGCCGGAGAGGATGTAGAATTTTATGAAATACGCTTATTTTAAAGGAAAGATCGTCCCGTTCAAGGAAGCCAACATATCGATCATGAACCACGCCTTCAATTACGGCACCGGCGTTTTCGAAGGCATCCGCGGCTACTGGAACCAGGATAAAAAGCAGATGTTCGTCGTCAAGCTTAAGGATCATTTTGACCGGCTGCAAAGGTCCGCTTCGCTCGCCCTCAAATCGTCGCTCAGGCAAACCAGCGATGAACTAGCCGACATCACCGTGGAACTTTTAAAAAAGAACGGCTACCGGGAGGATGTTTATATCCGTCCGATATTTTATAAATCGGAAGAGAAGATTGGGCTGGGATTGCTGGGCATCAAGGATGATTTCTGCATGTACGTGTCTCCGTTCGGCGAATACCTTAATATTTCAAAGGGCATAAAAGTCTGCGTGTCTTCCTGGTGGAGGATCTCGGCGCAGTCCGTGCCGCAGGGAGCCAAGATCACCGGCACTTACATCAATTCTTCGCTGGCCAAGGCCGAAGCGCTGGAAAGAGGCTTTGATGAAGCCATTCTTTTGTCCCATGAAAGGACCGTGGCCGAAGGATCGGGCGAGAACCTTTTTATAATCAAGGACGGTAAATTATTGACCCCGCCGCTTTCGGAAACTATCCTGCCGGGCATAACCCGGGTATGCGTGATGGATCTGGCCGGCCAGGAACTGGGCATAAAAACCACTGAACGCCAGGTCGCGCAAAATGAGCTCTACTCCGCCGACGAATTATTCTTCTGCGGCACCGGAGCGCAGATCACGCCGATCGTCAACGTGGACAATACCGACATTAAAGACGGAAAGGTCGGCCCGATCACCAAAAAGCTCCAGGAAATATACTTTAGCGCCGTCCACGGGGAAACCGCCAGATACTCCGATTGGCTTACGCCCGTTTACTGATGATCTCCGGGATCGGTGTGGATATCATTGAGATCGACCGGGTCAAGGCCGCGGTAAAAGCCCATGGAAAGAAATTTTTAAACCGCATTTTCACCGAGCGCGAGCTTGAATACTGCACCAACCGCAGGGTGTACCGCTTCCCCGAGCTGGCGGCGCGCTTTGCCGCCAAAGAAGCGTATTCCAAGGCGATCGGCACCGGCATCGTCGGCATCAAGTTCCGGGAGATCGAAGTAATAAATGACCGGAGCGGCCGGCCGCGGATCTATGTCCTCGGCAAAGTGCTGAAGAAAGTGCATCTTTCCCTTTCTCATTCCAAAAATTATGCGGTGGCATCGGTTGTGGCAGAGTGATATCATTACTGGCATGAAGCCAAAAAAGCTTTTTCCAAAGAGAAAACCCGATACCCACAAGGGAGATTACGGAAAGGTCTTTATTCTGGCCGGATCAGTTGGCATGCTGGGCGCCGCGATCCTGGCGAGCCGGGCGGCGCTTAGGGGAGGGGCAGGGATCGTTTATCTCGGCGTTCCCAGGTCCTCAAGAGATATCGTGAATATAGCCACTCCGGAAATTATCGTTCTGGGGGGAGATTCGGCCTCTGATTTTTTTGATCTCGCGCGGGGGGCCGACGCAATCGCCGCAGGCCCGGGGCTTGGAGCGAGAGGAAAGATAGCGAAGGAATTGCTGGCCCGCCTCGGCCGGGCAAAATACGACCGGCCGATAGTTCTTGACGCCGACGGCCTGACCGCTTTCGAAAATGACTTAACTTCGCTTGGCAGACTGCGCCTTAATCTTATATTGACCCCTCATCCCGGAGAAATGGGAAAATTATTCGGAAAGACCGCCGAACAAGTGCAGGTGAGCCGTTCGGATTTTGCCGCGAACCTTTCCAAACAAACCGGCGGCGTTACGGTCCTTAAAGGGCATAACACGGTCATCTCCGACCGGTCCGGAAAGACTTTTACTAATAGATCCGGGAATCCCGGGATGGCGACCGCCGGAACGGGGGATGTTCTTACCGGCCTGATCGCAAGCTTCGCCGCCCAAGGATTTGAGCCGATCGATGCCGCGCGGACGGGCGTTTTCGTGCACGGCCTGGCCGGCGATCTGGCTGGATCAGACCTTGGAGAAATTGGAATGATCGCTTCCGACATTATCAAACAGATACCGAAAGCGATAAAAAAGGTCCAATAAAATGCAAAAAAGAATAGATAAGACGATCGTCGCGTTCGAACAATTGGGACACGTTACCATCGAGTTCATCGAGGAGACCGGCCGCATCATGCAGCTGGCGCTGACCACCGTCGCCTGGATATTTTCCGGGAAAGTGAACCTGCGGCTGGTGCTGGACCAGATGGTAAAAGTAGGCGTCGACTCGCTGCCGATCGCCCTGACCTCGGCCGCTTTTGTGGGCATGGTCTTTGCCGTGCAGATCGCTACCGAATTCGTTAAGTTCGGCGCCAGCAAATACGTGGGAGGCGTAATGGGGATCGCGGTGGCCAGAGAGCTGGCCCCGGCGCTGACCGGCATCGTTATTTCCAGCCGGGTTTCGGCCGCGATCGCCGCGGAGATCGGCACCATGAAAGTGACCGAGCAGATCGACGCCCTGAACGCGATGGGGAGCAGTCCGATCAGTTACCTTGTCATTCCCCGATTCATCGCCTGCACGCTGATGCTGCCTCTGCTTACCATTCTTTCCGATATTTTTTGCTTTATAGGCGGCTATGTAGTATCGGTGTACTTGATAAAGATAAACGCGGTCGATTACATCAATTCCGCCCAGCAGATGGTTAAATTCAACGATATTTACGGCGGGATATTCAAATCATTTATTTTCGGCATGATAATCTCGGTGATCGCCTGCAACAAGGGATTGCGGGCGCAGGGCGGGGCCAAAGGGGTGGGGGAGGCAACGACCAGTTCCGTGGTCGCTTCCCTGATCGCTCTTTTTATAACCAATTATTTCCTTTCGGTGCTGTTATTCAAATGATAAAAATAGTTGATCTGTCAAAAGCGTTCAATCATCTGGTCGTTCTGGACCGGGTCACGCTCGACATCCCGGACGGCGAGACCCTGGCCGTGATCGGACCTTCCGGCTGCGGCAAATCCACGCTCCTGCGGCTTATTCTGGGACTGGAAACGATCGATTTCGGACAGATCCTGGTTGACGGTCAGGATGTCGGCAAACTGAACGAAGAGGGACTGATCAAATTGAGGCAGAAGATCGGCATGGTCTTTCAGTCGAGCGCGCTGTTCGATTCGCTTAGCGTGTTCGAAAACGTGGCTTTTCCATTGCGGGAGCATACCGATCTCGATGACGGGGAGATCAAAGATATCGTGGAAAACAAACTGGCCATGGTTGAACTTTACGGCAAGGGCGAGATCATGCCTTCGGAGCTTTCCGGCGGCATGCAAAAAAGGGTTTCGATCGCGCGGGCGCTCGCATTCGATCCTAAGATCATACTCTACGATGAGCCTACCACGGGCCTCGACCCGATAACTTCCAGCACCATCGAGGCTCTGATAAACAAGCTGGCCGGCGACCTTAAGGTCATATCGATCGTCGTGACCCATCAATTAAGCACCATATTCCGGACCGCGCATAAGATCATAATGCTGGATAATGGCAAATTCATTGTCGGCGGGACGGTCGAGCAGGTAAAAAGATCCCAGGATCCGGTAATTTCCCGGTTCATTAACGCTGGAATTACGCTATAATATTATAGAAGGGGTAAAAGATGAAATTATCCACTGCGGCCAAAGTTGGGATACTGACGCTTATCGGAGCGATCGCGCTGGCAGCCATGATCAGCTGGAAGAGCAACTTTTTCCTGCTCCGCGAAGGGATAGAGATCATCGGCTCCTTCCCCAATATCGAAGGCTTGACGGTTGGCTCCGAGGTCAGGTATCGGGGCTTCAGCGTTGGCAAAGTTATGCGCATCGATGCCGGACCGCAGGATATAAAAATTTACGCGACGGTCAGTAAAGACGTAAAGATACCGATGGATTCTTCCCTGCGTGTCGGTTTTGACGGCATTGTCGGCCTCAAATACCTTGAGATCAGGCCGGGGACCTCGGAAGTGCAATATACCGCCGGCACGGAAATGCCCGGCATCAGCACTGCCGGACTGGTCGACTTCGTAGATATCGGGACCAAGAACCTGGCAGAGACCAAGGCGATTCTTGAAACGTTCCGTAAAATGGTGGAAAACTCTAAATTACAAGATGCGATCTCGGGAACCGTGTATAAGACGGAAGAGATAGCCGATAATATAAATAAACTCACCAATGAGCTAAGGACCACTAATAAGGGAATAAAGGACATAACCTCCGATCAAAAATTCCAGGAGAACGTCAAAGGAACGATCGCGCAAACAAACACTACTTTGACCTCGGCCAATAAGTTCTTTGAATCTTTCGGCAAGTTGAATGTTAGGACCAGCGGGGACATAAGCTATGGTTCGGCGGCCAATCAGGTAAGGGGTAATCTTGATATCGTGCAGAGTGAAAAAGACTTTTTAAGGCTCGGGCTGGGGGAGGGCCCCACGCGCGATCTGGCGCTGCAGGATATCTTGGTCTCGCGAAAAGCGACTGATACCCTCGGCATGAAGCTGGGAATGATCAATTCCAGACTGGGCGGAGGTCTGGATCTCTATATGTCTCCCGATTGGACTGTAAGCGGCGACCTGTATGATATCAATAATCCAAAGCCGAATGTGCCTAAATTCAGGTTTACCAGCTATAATAGCGTAACCTATTATATGGACCTTATGCTGCAGGCCGATGATATGTTCAATTCCGCCAGAAATTATTCATTTGGGATAAGAGTTAAGGGCGGACGGTAATGAAAATCCCAAAATTTATAGCATAACCACATTCCCGCAATCGTTTGAATCGATGAAAAAGCCTTAAAATCAATCATATTTCACTAATTAACAACGTCGTATAATATATCTTATGTCAAGTACGCCCAAAGTGACGATAGGCAGTTATTTGGCTCTAGTGGGCCTAATATTGCATCACCTTCTACTTATCCACATCGGTATTCAACAGGTAATTTAAACGGATCGCGGCGCTTGGTTTAGATCAAAATTATCAGGTTTTAATGGCATATTCTGTTATTCTCTGGCTCCCCTACTGAAACTGCTATATTTCGATAGAATATGGTCCGTTTATTGATCTATATGATTAAAGTGATGATATGTGATGATTATTAGTTTAAATTTAAGAGATATGTCTTGAATAATAAACCGGATGATGTTGGATTATAATTCCAGTCGCTCAATAGCTTTGGATCATAAATCGGGCTGAAATTCCAGACCGTCCAGCTGATCTTCTTAGCCTCAAGATAGTTAATGATATCGTTCCCATACTGGCTATCGGCCTTATAATGTATCCCTGGTGCGGCACCCGGGTCAAAACCGAATTCAGTGGCAAATATCGGATAATTCGACTTAAGATTGCCGAAAGCTGCGTCCCAGGACAAAGATTCGTTCGGATACGGATGCGTGGCATATACGATATTCGGCCGGTTAACGGGATTTAATGCTGCAAATTCCAGATCATAAGCGTAATTAATGCCTCCAACGATGACCTTACAGTCGCTGTCGACCGCGCGTATCTCGTCAATAATGCTTTCGGATTTTATCTTCCAGTCCTGCCAGGACTTTGAATCGGTCGCGCCGGATTCCGCGGTCGGCTCATTGAATATTTCATAAAATGCCACCCGGGAGTCAAACTGATAATGACCGGCAATATCAGACCAGAACGACATCAATTCCTGGTCGGTATAAGCGTAAATAGAGCCCGAAAACGGCATTCCGGCCGGCTCAAGGTCCATATAGGTCGTGCTGGGAGGAAAACCGATCGAATGAAAATCGATAATGGCATAGAGCTTATATTTGGCCGCCAGATCAAGGACCCGGTCAAGCAAAGCCAGGTACTTAGCGCTGCCGTAGTACTTATAATAAGCGGGATGGATCGGGATCCTGATTATTTTCGCTTTCCAGGCGGCAATATTTGAAAAATAATCATCATTGACCTTGTTATAGTTCAGGTCCATATCCGCCGGGTCCAGTATATTTACGCCGCGAAAAACGAATTCAGAACCCTTATCATCCAATATTTTATTGCCGCTGATCGTGAACTTTCGCGGATAATCAGCGGTATTGAATGTGATCGCGGACGAAAATGGGCCAAGAATCCGGTTCCCGGCATTTACGTTAAAAGCGCAAACCTTGATATAGTAAGTGGTATTGGAATTAAGCCCGGTGATCTGTAACGTTCCGCCGGCCGATTCGGTCGTTCCTATATTTTGCGCGCTGCTGTCAGTGCCGTAGCTGATCAGATAACCGTTTGCCGACAGCGTATTCCAGGATACCGATACGGAATATGGTTTGATGTCCGATGCGGAAAGGTTCTGCGGCGTCTGCGGCGCGATAATCGCAGTTCTTACGCTCACTTCGGCAGTCGCAAACACCGAACTGTATAATACGCGTATAAAACCCTCAGCTGATTGCGAGCTGGTCGAAGTAAAAATGCCTTGTTTCGTGATCGATCCAAGCGCCGAGTCCGAAACCGACCACTCCGGGCTAAAATCTCGCGTGGTCCCATCATTATAAACCGCCCGGCAAGTGAATGCCTGTACGGTCAAAGGCGCTAAAACCGCGCTTTGCGGCATGATCGTAAGCGTCTTGACTACATATTTTGAATTTTCCGCGCTGCATCCATAAAATATGAGGGCCGCGAAAAATGCGATTATAGCGATTTTAATTCCGTTAGGCATAGTTTGGCGCATAAACTCTGCTATATTATCTGACGATCGCAGCTAATATTTCATTTCCCGTTCTGGAGATAATTCCTTAGGGATTTTCTGGTGTTCAGGTCCATTTTTTGCGAAGCGCCTTCCTGCGTGGCGGTTGAATTTACTTCCGTTGCGGTATTGCTCGTGCCGCTCTCAGCTGCAACACGGCTGCTCTGGCGGAAATTCAGGAGCGATCTGCCGATGTTAAGATCGATCTCTCTTACCGTGCCTTTATCCTGGATCGCGTTGTTTGTGAATTTAAGCGTAAAAATAAAATCGAATGCGGGGTAATCGGCCGAGATCCCCCAATATTGTCCCTTGTAATTGGTCGCTTCCGCCAGAATATAATTTCCGCCGGTCGCGTCGATAAAATTTATCGCCTGCGACGGCATGAAGTTAAAGTTCCCCATATGATAATTCAATTTTATGGAATTATATAGAAGCAGCGACGCAATCAGCCCGAACCGGGTGGCATTTATGGTCGCGGAATAATTAATATCGGACATGATCTGTTCGACCTCGAGGCCGGCCCCGAAATCGCCCAGCGGAACCAGCGCGTTGATGCCGATATTCAGTCCGTTGCCGATGCCGTTAACGATGCCGATATGAAAATCAGAATTCAACGGGATAAAGCTTATCGAAGGCAGATTTTCAACTTTCATGGCGAACGCCGCGGTTGAAGCAGCTAATACAATAAAAACAGCAAAGACAATCTTTTTCATATCATGCCGCCGAATGCGTGCTATTACAGTCCAAGCTTTTCATATATCTTGCCGATATTCCTCAAGTAATGCCTGATATCAAATGATTCTTCGATCTCCCTGGGCGACAACTTCTTCATGATCCGCGTATCTTCGAGCACGATCGTTTTAAGGTTTTTCCCGAAGTTCCTGGCTTTCATGGCCGCGGACTGGATCAGGGAATATGCGCTTTCCCGGGTCAATCCCTTGTCGACCAGCGCGAGCAGCAGCCGCTGGGAATAGATCATGCCGCCGGAGCGGTCGATATTATGTTTCATCGCTTCTTTGTTGACCGACAGATTTTCTATGATCCGGCTCATGGCCTGGAGCATATAATCCAGCAGTGTGGTCGAATCCGGGATCACGATCCGTTCAGCCGAAGAATGGCTGATATCCCGCTCGTGCCATAAAGCTATGTCTTCGAGCGCCACCATTGCGTTCCCGCGAAGCACCCGGGCCATTCCGCAGACACGCTCGCAGGTAATAGGATTTTTCTTGTGAGGCATGGCAGATGACCCCTTCTGCCCTTTCTTGAACGGCTCCTCCACCTCCCCTATTTCCGTCTTCTGCAGTCCCCTTATCTCAAGCGCGATCTTTTCGAGCGTTCCGCCGATCACGGCGATAGTTGAAAGATATTCGGCATGCCGGTCGCGCTGAATGATCTGGGAAGCGATCGGCGCCGGTTCAAGCCCCAGCCGTTTGCAAGTCATCTCTTCGACCCGCGGATCAATATTTGAATAGGTGCCTACCGCCCCGGATAATTTACCTACTGAAATAGACATTTTCGCCTTTTCCATCCGCTCCAGATCGCGCTCCATCTCTTTTAAGTACAGTGCCATTTTCAGGCCAAAAGTCATCGGCTCAGCGTGCACGCCGTGGGTGCGGCCCATCATCACCGTATCTTTGTGAATGATCGCCATTTTCTTGAGCGCTTTAGCGAGGTCTTTGATCCCGACGATCAGCACTTCGGCGGCTTCTTTCATTGACAGCGAAAGCGCGGTGTCGACCACGTCGGACGATGTAAGCCCCATATGGATAAACCTTGAATCCGGACCAACGTTTTCGGCCACTGCGGTCAGGAATGCGATCACATCGTGGTCGACCGTTTTCTCGATCTCATTTATTCTTTTTATATCGAACTTCGCCCGGCTCTTGATCTTATTAAGCGATGCTTGCGGGATCTTCTTTAATTTAGTCCAGGCCTCGCAGGCGGCCAGTTCTACTTCCATCCACTTGCTGAATTTGTTCTCCTCCGACCAGATCTCCTTCATTTTCGGCGTTGTATACCTGTCTATCATATTTAATCCTTTCTATCTTATAGCGATCGACTCGATCTCGTCGAGCAGGGCCTCGACCATCTCGGCTTCTGGTACCTGCCGGACGATCTTCCCTTCCCTGAATATTACCCCAATCCCATTGCCTCCCGCAAGCCCCACATCCGCGTCGGCCGCCTCCCCGAAACCATTGACCTCGCAACCCATGATCGCAACCTTGATCGGCTGCTTGATATGAGTGGTATTTTCAACTATCTCCGAGGCGATCTTCTCAACATCGATGTCGCACCGGCCGCAGGTTGGGCAGGAAATGACGGTGATGCCGTGCTCCGCCAGCTCCAGCGATTTTAATATTTCATAACCGACCCGGACCTCTTCGACCGGATCTCCGGTCAATGAAACGCGGAGCGTATCCCCTATCCCTTCGGAAAGTAAAATACCGATCCCGACCGCGGACCGTACCATCCCGATCCGGGGGATGCCCGATTCGGTGATGCCGATATGGAGCGGGTATTTTACTTTCTTTGAGATCATCCGGTAGGCGTTGATCGTCATCGGAACGGAGGTCGCCTTGATCGAGATCACGATATCTTTAAAGTCCAGTTTTTCAAAAGTTCTAACGTTATTCAGGGCGCTTTCGACCAGCGCCTCGGCGGTCACATGTTTGTATTTCTGCCTGATCTCTTTCTCCAGGGAGCCGGAATTGACACCAATTCTGATCGGGATACCTCTCTCCTTCGCGACCGCTACTACCGCTTTTACCTTTTCGATGTCCCCGATGTTTCCGGGATTGATCCTTAATTTATCAACCCCCATTTTAGCCGCGATAATGGCCAAGCGATGGTTAAAGTGGATATCGGCTACCAGCGGAAGGTTGATCTGTTTCTTGATCTCGCCTAGGGCATAAGCCGCTTTTTCGTCCGGCACCGCGCAGCGGATGATCTGGCAGCCGGCCTTTTCAAGCAGGTTGATCTGCGCAACCGTGGCGGCGACATCCGAGGTGTCGGTCTTGGTCATAGATTGAACGGCGACGGGGTTACCGTCGCCGATTTCAATCTTGCCTATCCTTATTAGATTAGTATTATTTCGCTTCTTCAGCGTAGGCACACGCGATCGCTCCCATTCCAAGAGGCATGGTCAACAAGGCCCCGATCCCCCAGAGAATGTTGCCGATGCCGCCAACAATCCCGGCCAGGATCAAAAGCAGAAGGTGCATCCAGAAATTATTTTTGGTCACCAGTTCTCTGCTCGCTTTAAGGCTGTCGTTGATCGAAAGACCCTTGTCATATACCATCAACAGCGAGAACATCCAGCAAACACCCAGATAAAGATCTGCAATGATCGCCGCGAGAGACAGGATCATTCCGATCGTGTTCCAACCCAGGTAAAAGCAGATGATAGAGGGCAGCCAGCATAGCATAAGCAGGATCCCAAGCCAGATCGCCCCAAAAAAGAGGCTGACGAATTTGCTAAATGGCGCAAAAACATCGCCAAAGCCGATGGTCCCGCCTTTTTTAGCGGTCGCGAACATCATCATAAACCCTATATAGGGCGCTACTAAGATACTCAAGATCGAAGCTACGATCCCGGCCAGAAAAATTACAATAAAATTCTTGATATAAACATTCCAGGAATCTGTGAACGCTTTTCCAATATTCATTCTTTACCTCCTAAAGTACATCTTTACCGGTAAGCCGTCTGAACGCTTCCATGTATTTGTCCCTTGTCTTTTTTACCACCTCCTCGGGCAGTTTTGGAGCCGGCGGCTCCTTATCCCATTTGATGGAAACCAGATAATCTCTCACGAACTGCTTATCAAAACTAAACTGCGCCCCGCCCGGTTTGTACGTGTCTTTTGGCCAGAAACGCGAAGAATCGGGCGTTAATATCTCATCTATTAGGATGATATGGTTATCATAGAACCCAAATTCAAATTTGGTATCAGCGATAATAATGCCTTTTTTGTCGGCGTAGTCGGCGGCCGCCTTATAAATGGCGATCGTCTTTTCTTTGACGAACTTGGCGGTATCGGCCCCGACCAGATCAACAACTTCGCGCTCGGTTATCGGCAGGTCATGGCCTGATTCCGCCTTGGTCGTCGGCGTAAAGATAGGCGCAGGAAGTTTGTCTGATTCTTTGAGGCCGGAAGGAAGCTTGACCCCGCAGATCGAACCGGTCTTCTGGTATTCCGACCAGCCCGAACCGGAAAGGTATCCCCTGACCACGCATTCAACCGGTATCACTTTGGCCTTTTTGCCGATCATGGACCGTTTTTCCAGCAGGGCTCCCTGCTTTTTGAGGTTTTCAGGATAGCGGCTGACATCAGCGGTCAATAAATGGTTCTCAATTATGTTTTTGGTAAAATCGAACCAAAAAAGCGAGATCTGGGTCAAAATTTTGCCTTTGTCGGGAATGCCGTTGGGCATGATGGAGTCAAAAGCGGAGACGCGGTCGGTGGCGACGATCAGCAGGCGGTCGCCCAGGTCATAGATCTCCCTGACCTTTCCGCTTTTTGGCTTGGGGAATCCGGGAAGCGCGACGGTTAAAACAGCTTCTTCAACCATTCCGTGCGCATTATACCATGCTTAATGAGGGTAAGCCAAAGGAATTTAGGCAGGGCCGCCTGCCTTTTTATCCGCCAGGGTTCCATTATCAGGCGGTAAAGCCATTCGATATAGAGGGCCTGGATCCAGGCCGGCGCGCGCTGTTTTGTCCCGGAGATCACGTCCATACTGCCCCCCACCCCCACGCAGGCCGGTACGTTAAGCTCATTTAAGTTATTAGCCAGCCACTTTTCCTGCCTTATCATACCCAGCCCAGCAAAAAGAATATCGGGATAAACGCCGCGGATGCCGCTCACAACCGAGGTTTCCTCAACTTTACTGAAATATCCGTCACGCGCTCCCACGATCTGAAGCTCCGGGTACTGTAATCTCAGCTTTCTGGCCGCTTCATTGGCTACGCCTTTGGCTCCACCCAGCAGGTATACCCGGTAGCCCTTGGCCGAGGCCAGCGCCATCGCTTTTTGCATAAAATCGACGCCGGAGACCCTTTCCCGCAATGGCCTCATTAAGATCCTTGATACCACGACCATCGAGATGCCGTCCGGCAGTCTTAAGTGGGAATTGTTCAGGATATTGCGCAGTTCCTCATCAACTTGTGCCGAAACGATGATCTCCGGATTGGGGGTGACGATAAGATGAGGAGACCTTTCCATGATGAATCCGTTCAATCTGGCGATCGCCTCATCCATGGTGACATCGTCGATCTTTATTCCCGCCAGTTCAATGAACGTCATCTTCACTTTCCGAACAGCTGGTCTATCCTATTACTAATAAAGCCGACATTGTTCAATATATCGACCACTTCGATCCTGGTTATCATCCGATTGGGTTCGAAATTTTGTCCTTTTAAATATTCAAGCATCATGGCTTTTTTGGCCGCAGCAATCGCCTTTAGCGCCCAATGCTTCAAGCCAACGTCAGGAAAAGGTTTCTCATATACAGATGAAGAGACATCAAGACCGGCGTAGCTGGCTATGATTTGCACCGCCTCCGCGCGCGTTACGCCTCTTCCCGGCACAAACCCGCCGTTGGGATAGCCTTTGACCAATTTTTGTTCGACCGCCTGGGCGATATAATTCGCGGCCCAGTGGCTGGCCGGAACATCTTTGAAAATCGATCTGGTAGTGGGAGCTTTTTCCGAGGGTTTAATCTTCATTACCAGCGTGCACATTTCAGCGCGGGTAATATTACCTTCAGGCTTAAAAGTGCCGTCTTTGAAACCGGTCACATAGCCAAGCGCCGCCATGGCGCCCACGCTGATGCGCAAAGGATGCTTTTCCGGAACGTCTGGAAAGCTTGGAAGCCGGACAGCGGTCAAATACTTTTTCTCGACGATCCTTCCGGTAGGTCCGAACAGGATGATCTCGGTTTTATTTCTTCCCAGATCGGGAAGGTCCGCAACCGAAAGGAAAGTGTTGTCCGGATAAAGATTCGCGGGCTTGCCGTTCACCTTTAGATCTTTTGCATTTTTTACATCCAGCACTTGTCCCTCGATCATCACGTAGGGGGTAAAAAATATTTCGTTATCCCGCGGCGATTTGATCGTCAAGTATTCTTTGAGCGGCGCGACCGCGGGGAACGGTTCCTGTTTTACCGGACCGTAAGACAGCGAAAAGAAATGCGTGTTGTTTGCTGAAAGATCGCCGAAGGTGTGGAAAGCATAATCAAATCTGAATCCGGCGAAATTAAGGCCGATGCCGGCCGACAAATTGTTAACTATTCCTACGTTTCCCGCCCCGGTTGCAGCCGGGTCCTGGTCCAGCCCCAGCCTCAGCGCGAATCTGTCCCAGCCCAGCCATTCTATTCCAAGATGGCCGAGTCCGGGCCGGTTGTTCGTAAAAAATAATTCACTGTCATAGCTCAGCGTCAGTTCCTGGGGCGCGAACCTGATCTCGCTCAGTCCGTTCTTTCCCAGTATTTTCAATGCGGTCCCGACTTTGCAGGAAGCGGGGATCGATTCGGTGATGCCCGATCCCCAGGAAAGCGCCCCCCCCAGGCTGTATGGGAGCGCGTTAAAAACGGTGGCTCCGAATTTTAACCAGGGCTGGGCTTGATACTGCGCGCCAAAATCCATGTCATGGCCGGAAGCGCCGACATCGCCGGAGGGCGTGCCGGTCAGCGATTGGTTGAAAATCTTCAAACTGGCGCCCAGGCTGACATCTTTTAGGAAAGGGAACTTAAAATATTTTATCGGTGATACCGCGTAAGAAAAAAACAGGACGGAACTGTCATAGCCGATCGCTCCCCCGATTGGAACGACGCGCTGGGTGGCCGGATCTCTTCCTGATATCAAGCTCCCGCCTACGGATGCCTTGACGTATCCTGCGCCGACCGCTTCATTGCTCAAGGGATAGACACCGGTCAATAAATTGTAATCCACCTCTTCGATCAGCTTGGAATACATGCTGGTAAACTGCCAGTCGCGCATCCCGCTCATGCCGGCGGGATTCTGGATAACGGAATTTGCGTCATCCGCCGCCGCGACATAAGCCCTCCCCATTCCCAGGGGTCTGGCCCCGGTCGCCAGTTCAGAAGGATCGATCGTGGCCTTGAAGGGAGCGGTGCATTCTGCGGGCAGGACAAAGAGGGCCAGTCCGCTACTGGTGATCCAAAATAGCAGGCTTAACCGTACCAAAAACTTTTTGACCGACCGTGATCTTTGCAATATAAATACCGTTTCCGAGAACTTCTCTAAAATCAGAAATACCATTCCAGATTATTTCATTATACCCCGCTTTGCCGCCCTCTTCAAACGCTAAATAACTTCTTTTCCAGACGGTGGCGCCTCTGATATCAAAAATATAAATCGTAATATTGCAGTCGGTAGTCAGCGTATAGGCAATGGACGTCTTTTGTCCGCTTAAAGGTGAAAATGGGTTTGGGAAATTGACCGGCGGGCCGATCATTCGCTGGTCATCTGCTGAAAAGACATACAAAGGTGCAATAACCTCGTTGACGAGGTTGCCCGACTTGTCCCCGGCGATTATTTTAAAAGTATAAGTGCCCGGATCCAGAGGAGGAGTCAAATCAAGCTCAAAATCTCCCGTGTCTATATTGTAGTAAGCGCCTTTCCAGTCGGCCGCAGTCCCCTGGTATTTGAGGGAATCGTTTATCCAGATCTCGATCTTATCGACGTTTCTGGGTATATCATCAATTATGTTCGCACTGACTTTAAGATGAGAGGATACGATGTCGTTCGGGAATCGCTTGCGATCGTTCAACATAAGCTTTGAAATGGTGGGAGGGGTTACATCCGGGTTGATCAGCTTTGCCTGGACCAATGATGAATCGGAATCAGGCCCGCCGTAAAACACGCCGTTGGCGCCATAATATCCGCTGCCGTCGTTTACCTGGTCCAAAACCTTAAGCGTGGTGTATCCGGTCTCGGTCGTAACCGCAAACTGGGGAGCGGTCAGCGCCAGAAATAATTTGTAGGTTGCGTCTTCCGACAATGGGATACTGGACGGGACCGGGGTATTCTCTGTAGGATCATATATGCCGTTTGCGTTATCATCCTTGATCAGAGTTGAGCTCCATTTATCTTTGGTCCCGGAAAGTTCAAAACTGTAAATATCGGAGCCATTTCCGACATTGGTCAGGGTGAAGGGAAAGTAGTAGGTTTGATTTGGTGAAACGGTTCCCATTACTTCCGGGGTGATAAGCGTCATCCCGTGGTCCTGTGAAACCGTAAATGAGAGAGGGTTTGAATAACCGATATTGGTATCGCTCCTGACCTCGGCGCTGGGCACGGTTATGCCGGTGCCCGCTACCGTTCCAACCGCAAAAGCCGCCAAAGAAGTGAATAGCAAATAAAATAAAGTAAGAACAAGCGAAGTGCAGAAGCTATGTTTGGACATTAAATTACTCTTAATTTACTAAGATCAGCGTACCGTAGCGCCCCAGGTAATGGTCTTGGGGAAGCCGCCGGTGACCGGCACATTGGCTTTTTCCCATTTCACCCATTTTGCATTCCAGGGAGCATCCGGGGTCGGATAACCATTATAGGTTGAACTAGCCGATGGGAACCCGGTCGTAACCGCATCTATGGTCCCGACAAATGTCCAGCCGGAAGGAGCCTGATAAGATTTGTCCGGGCTGTCAAGCGTCGAGTAAAAAACCGTCCAGTTTATGTCAGTTTCCCGCGATGCCGTAATAATGACGTTGGTAGTTGAGCCGGTCGCATTAAAATGGGCGAGATTGGTCTTGTCCGGTACCTTGTCAACTATAACGGCGCTGTTCGCGGCGTCGCCGGTAAGCGTATAAGATAAAGTATAAGTGATGATCGAGCCGGGAACAGTGTCGTGGGTGCCGCCGGTATAGCCGACCGGATTTGAAATTTTGGGAGCATCCACGACCGAGGAGCGGGTCAAAGTTAACAGCGGCTTGACGATCGTATAAGTCGAATTATTCGACCAGTTGGCGGGTCCTCCATAGGTTAAGCCGTTGGCGCCGGTATACTGACCAACCGGCGTACTGGCAGTAGTGGCAGTAGAAGTGATCACAATATAAGCTGTCGGGCTGCCATTGGCCGGGGCGGTCACTTGGTGATAGAAACCATAATCAGCGTCTTCTGCCACCGTCTTAACTTCGGAAGTCGTGTTATTTCCCGGGGTCAATGTTCCGACCAATGAGTTATCGGAAGATCTTCGGATATTAACCGTCCAGGCGCCGGCTCCGGCATTGGCAAAATTACAGCTGAAGCCAATGGTGTAGTTATCGGAAGCGTTGCCTTCATTCGTGACCGCGGCGGAGTTGGTGATGGTCTGTGCGACATACAGGTTCCTGCTGCCGAAGCCGCCGGCGGAAAAGCCGTATTCCGGAAGGACCGTCACCGCGATATTTGAGGGAGGAGTGACCTGCGGTTTTGGGTTGCTGTTTATATCCGTGTAATCTAAAGTTTCCTGGGTCGCAAACGCGGTGATCACTTCGCCTGATGCGGTATCTCCGGGATTGCCGGTGGATATAAAAGTCACGGCCTTCGCCTCGGGCGCAAGTCCAAACATCAAAATCCCAATTACAAAACAAACTCCAAACAATATATTTCGGATTCCTGCCTGCCGGCAGGCA
>CAIYXV010000018.1 GCA_903930225.1 uncultured bacterium
ATGGTGTTGCTCTTTCCTTATATGATTTTAGCAAAAAGGGCGTTATAAATCAACCGGGCTTAAGGGATCCAGCCGGGAAGCCATTTTAAATGGCTTATATAATCCGGCGTGACCGGGAATCCGTATATGATCGGCGAAAAATATATAAACATTGCCAGGACGATCGCCAAATAAACCGGTACCACGATCCGGCCGACCCGGGTGTCCAGCCATCGGTCAAGTAGTGATGCCAGCGCCGCGATATAGAACGGAACCGCGGGAAGAAAATAATAAAAGAAAAGACCCCGGCCGGCAATCACATACAATTTAACCAGCGCCTCATAGATCAGCCAGGGAAGGTACATGCCGAAGAATCCGATCAGGACGAACAGGACCGACGGGTCTTTTTCCTTCCGGTTCTGGTATTCGTTTATCAGGAACAGGAAGACCGGTACCATCAGCCAGTAAACTGCCGGGTTCCCGAACGCGATCACGACCCGGACCAGGTTCTCCCCCATCTGCGAAATAAACATCGGCGTCGATCTCAATAATAACGGCCAGGTCAGCGCGGAGGCGTTATACGCGGGCTGGAATAGGATCACGCTGTGGTACATGAAATTATTTATCTCGAATCTCATCCAGGAGAACGCGTTCGTTCCCGCCGACAGGTTCAATAGCAGTAAAACAGCAATATACAGAAATGCCGGGTAGAGCAGTAAACGGATCAGACCCTTTGAGATTTTTTTCGGATCCTGGCTTAATGCGTAATAAATGATGAGCCCGCTTAATATCCCGAACGCCGACGGCCATTGGATCGCCAGCGCCAGGCCGAAGAAGGTGCCGGCAAGCAAAAGTCCCTCCGATCTTTCATGCTTCAGGCTGCGGGATAAAAAATAAAACGCCGACAGCAGAAAAAAGATCAGATAAATATCGATCATGGCGATCCGCGACAACGCCAGGTGAAGAAAATCGACCGACAGCAGCAAGGCCGCGATCAGCGCCGCCCGCTCCGTGAACAGTTTTTTGACCAGCAGGTAAAAAACGGCCACCGACATCGCCCCGAAAAGCACGGAGAAGAACCTCCAGCCGAGATAATTGAACCCGAACGCCGAAATACCGTATTGCATGAACATCAGCGACAGCAGCGGATGTTGGGGCACGGCGGCATTGTATCTTTCAAATGACAGCATTCCTTGCTGGTATTTTACGGCGTCGAATAAATATTTGGCCTCATCAAAATAGATCTGGGTTATATTTCCAAGCCAGAGGAACCTTAACAGGAAAGCAAACGTAAAAACAAGCAGCACGATAACCAGCGTTCTTCTCGACAGAATTTTTTCCATTGCGCACATTCTAGCATAATCGGACAAATTGGAAAATACCAGCGACCCAAGTTCCCCGGCATACCCCGACCGGATCGCTCTCTTCTTGGAAAATCAACCTCGATATGGTAAATTAAGCCATGCCAGAATTGCCGGAAGTTGAGACCATAAGACGCGATGTCTTACCCAAGGTAAAGGGAAAGATTATCAAGAAAGTCGAGCTGATCGACCGGCGCATTTTAAAAGGCTTCCCCGCGCCTTTATTTATTAAAGGCTTGTCGGGACAAAAGATCCTTAATGTCGAAAGAAGGGCAAAATATCTGCTTTTCAAGCTCGCTTCCGGGAAATATTTCGTGGTCCATCTCGGCATGACCGGCCGTTTGCTTTTTTCTCCCGATAAATACATTAAAGCGATCTTTTCGCTGTCTGGCGGTAATAAGCTCTATTATTCCGACCTTCGTCTTTTCGGTCGGCTTAAATTATATAACCATTATCCGGAACTAAAGCTTGGGCCTGAGCCTTTGGGGAATGAATTTACTCCCGAGCTATTCAAGATCATACTAAAAAATAGAAAAGGCCCGATCCGGTCGGTCCTGCTCGATCAGAAATTGATCGAGGTCAGCGATGCGAGTTTGCAACTCA
>CAIYXV010000019.1 GCA_903930225.1 uncultured bacterium
TCACCTCGGCATAATTAATAGCAATTAGAATGCCACGCTCAATATGCCTTGATAAGAGCATTTTAGCACAAGTTGTTGTGCAGGCAAGCACATACCTATAGGCTTTAGGCCTGTAGGCTTATAGGAAGTTAGGTTGATAGGAAGAAATTTAAATCCTAACCACCTAAGGGCCTAATTCCTACAGGCCTAATTACCTAGAGGCCTATCGACCTACAGGCCTAACAACCTTCCCATCAATTGATGCCCATTTTTGATCAAAAGCTTGGACTTTCCTATTTCTTTTTCATTAAAACCCTTGACCTTTGACCCTTGACACTTAACCCTTGAATCATAGATCACAAAAGGCACGGGATCGGAGGTGTGCGTCATTTTGGCGATCGGGGTTGGGTGGTCAGGAAGAACAAGTATCCTGATATCCTGATCGCCCGCTTCCGTAATCCCCGATAACACAGTTCCTATTACTTTCTTATCAAAGTCCTCTATCGCCTTGATCTTTCCTTTCAAGTCGCCCATATGCCCCGCTTCGTCCGGCGCCTCGACATGGACAAAAACAATGTCCTGCTTTTTTAATGCCGCGAGGGCGTATTTTGCTTTTCCGGTATAATTAGTGTCCAAAAAGCCGGTAGCGCCGGGCACATTGATCACCTTAAGGCCGAGAATATGGCCCAAACCTTTCAGAAGGTGGACGGCAGTGATGACCGCACCCGATCTTTTATATTTTTTTCTGAACGATTCAAGCCTGGGGGCCGCGCCCTGGCCCCAGAGCCAGATCATGCTGGCTGGAGGCTTACCCTTCTCCATTCTTTTAATGTTCACCGGATGCTCCAGCAGGGGCATGATCGATTCTTTCATCAAATACTTAATAAGCTCGGAGCCCGGACCAGACGGCAGAAAGTTCTCGACCAGTTTGCCGGTAATGTCATGGGGAGGAGCGCAATCGATCTGGGACATCGCCTTGACCTCATCGGTCGAGACGACCATCAGATGTCGGTAAGACAGCCCCGGATAGAACCGGATCCTTTTAGTGCCGAGCTTTTTATTTAGGTCTTTAATGATGACGGCTGCTTCTTTAGTCGAGATATGGCCGGAAGTAAAATCCTCCATTTTCCCGTCTTTGACCGTCACCAGATTGCAGCGGAACGCGACCTCGTTTTTCATAAGCTTTACCCCAAGCGACGCGGCTTCCAGCGGCCCGCGGCCGGTATAATATTTAGCGGGATCGTAGCCGAAGATGGACATAGCGGCGACATCGGAGCCGGGGGTCATGCCTTTGGGCACATTGTTCACCCTTCCACAGATACCGTTCTGCGCTAGAAAGTCCAGGTTCGGGGTGTTTGCCGCTTCCAGAGGTGTTTTCCCCTTCAGCTCTTTTAACGGAAGATCCGACATCCCGTCGCCGATCAGGACCAGGTATTTCATTAAAAAGATTCTAGCATAAATCAGACGGTAAATCAGTCGTGAATATCTGCGGATAAAAACTAAATCCGGACGATCTTTATATAAATTAGACTTTCAATTCCAACGGCATAACGATTGAATTATTTCTTAATGCCGGCGGGAAAGAACCGGGCAAGTATCTTATGTTCGTGGTTCCTATGTTCATCGCTATTTCCTGTATTTCACGCGGCTGGTTGCCGGCAGGCCTTGCGGTTATAGACACTATGCCTGTCGTTGAATTGAAATTCAGCACTAATTCTATCTTTCCCTTCAGGTTATTGTTCCTTTTAAGGGCCCTGTCATATAATGATCTTGCGCTGGCCATAGACGGTTTGGCGGCCTGCCTGGCAATGTCAGCGATCTGCCCCCCTTGAGGGAAGGCCAGCTTCTGGATCAAGCCGGTGATCGCATCTTTATCCGCGCCTTTCGGCGTAACAAATGAAAACTCGCCCGTTTCGGCATCCAATTTAATACTGTACTTGCGGGTTATCTGGGCTAAAGCGCCTTCTATTTTTTTGCTGACCGTTCTCGTTCCCGTTTTGGCTTGATCGATTTTCCCATCATCTATCAGCTTTTTGGTCGCTTGCGCATCCTTCAGCAGTCCGTCAAATGCGGGGCTGAATTGAGCCAGTATTCCGGCCACGCGCAGATTGTCGCTTGCCGCGCTTGATACTGCTCTTTTTTCCTCAACTTCCTTGAAGTTTATGCGGCCAAGCTCTTCCTCACCCTCAACCACGGTTTTTTTCAATTCTGAAAGCTTTGCCTCGTAATCACGGCCGCTTTCAATTGAGGCGTTTAAATTGGCCTTGGCTTTATTGATCGCTAAGGCATATTTAGAGTTTCCTTTTTTATCCTGAAGCTTGGAGACAGTTGAATCTGCCCTTTCTACAGTTTCTTTTGAGTTGGCTTTTCTTTCCGCTTTTGCCGCTTGCACTTGAGCTTCTGCTTCTGCCTTTACCTTCTTATCAGCTTCGACTTTAGCTTGAGCTTCCGCCTTCGCCGGCGCAACTACTGGAGCGGCAGGCTTTGGGGTATCTTTTACTACCGGCGTAACCACCGGCGCCGTAGGTTTCGGGGTATCTTTTACTACCGTCGGCGCAGCCGGAGCGGTCGGAGGTTCCGTCCTTACGGTCGGCTGAGCCGGCACATCTTTCACTACTACTGGCGCAGCTGGCGCTTGCGGCTTCGGTGCGGGCGGTGGCGCAACTGGTGGTTGTGCTGGCGGCGCCGCAGGATTAGGAGCAGGCGTATTAGCTGCCGCGTATTCCGCCGCTTTATTAAGGTAATCTTTTACAGCCTTATAACCACGCACTACCGTATCGCCCGCGCTGGAAACAACTTCCCTTAACTGTTTAGCCACCCTCTCGGCATCCGCTTTCGCCTGTGCCTCATCAACATTGTTCTTTACTGGGGGCTGGGCCGGCTGCGCGGCCGGCATCTGGAAATCTCTGGGTGGAGTGTCAAAAGGCGGCATCGCGTCCGGCCTGCTCCTTGGAACACCAAAATTTAATTTTGGAGGCTGATACCCATAATTATTGGTCGGCATTTCAAGCTTGACCGGACTAGGCATAGCACCCGGAAGTGCGGCCATGGTTGGTTCTGGTTTGCTCGGTGCTATTTCAATATTAATCTTTTTCGCTATAATCGACTTTTTATCATTCAGTTTGGCTTCAACCGCATTCGGTTCAGCTTTTCCCTCATATAATGATTCCAGATAATAAGCCACCTGGTCCTTCTGGTCACCCTTTGCCGGTAATGCCTGTGCCCAGATTTTTTTATCTTTTGAATATTCAATATTTATTTGGCCTTTTTCCAGCCCCCTGGTAAACCTATAGTAGGTCTCCCCATTGAATAAGATAATCTCATTTACCTTTCCTTTATTAAAAAGGTCTACTACTGTTCCCGCCGCCCCCTGCCAAGGAGCGATCGGTTGTTTATACGGCTCTTCCACAGTTACAACCGCAGGGGCCCCCGCCGCCGCTGGATTCCTGACTGCCGCCGGAGGCGTGCCTTTATCTTTTTGTTCTGCTTTTTCCAGACTAACCTCCGCACCGACAAATGGCATAGAATTCTCACCGGTATTGCCTTCGAACACTAATTTTCTCAAACTCTTATAGTCCCCATAGCTTTTGTTTGCTTTCGAATCGTCTTTTCCGAGTGTCTCTTCGACTATCTTATTCAGGCTGTCCGGCACTTTCCCGGTCGGATCAAGCGGCGCGGCGTAAACATTGTTCCTCTCTTTCCAAATCCGGTAGCCGCCCTGTCCTTCTCTTTTGCTTATCACCAGCACCTGGCCGGGCTTCAAATTCTTGGCAATATACTCAGAGGTCTGCGTCCAGTTGTTGTTGCCTTTGGTTATTATATTTAATTTCTTCGGCTGCGGCGCTGTTGGCGCGGCCGCATCTGACGGCGGTCTTACCGGTTCCGCAGATGGGGTTGCCGGGACCTGCACTGCGGGCGCTGGGGTTAGAGTATAAGTAAAAGCATTCCCGCCTTTTTCTTTTGCCGATCTTGCCATTGCATTCAGGTCAAAAGTGTTATTTTCGGCTCCCGGATATGAATCTTTTACCTTTCTAAGCGCTTCATAAACCCCTGTCCCTTCATCCCCCATCGCTATTGTTAATACTTTCCTGACCCCTTCCGGCTTTGAGAGTTCAGGTATTAAATTCCCTTTCTTGTCAGTAACTACAAAATCCTTTTTATCCTTGTTCCATCTTATATAATAGGTATAGTCTATATCCCCCGGTTTTGATACCATAAAAACCAGGTCCGGATGTTTTCCAAATATCTCTTTAAATCGATCTATCGATTTTTCATATCCTACTGCCTGCACGCCGTTTAATTTAATTTTATCCGGTATCGGATTAGCAGGCGCCCCGGGGGTTGGCGGCTGGGGAGTAGCGCTGGCAGCATTTCCCCCTCCTGCAGTCGGCTGGGCGGCAGCTTGAGCTGCGGTCCCGAAGGCCGTGGCGGTCGGAGCCCATGCCATTACTGAATTAAGGTCCATCAAACCATCATATTGGGTCCCGATCGCGATATTCAACCCGAGGTTCTTGGTCTGGAAGTCTTTGTCACAGCGGGAGGCTGAGGCGTTCTTCATTATATATGCGACCGCCTTTTGCTTCCCTTCCGGCGTGCCAAGGTCGATCTTTTCTTTTTCCACATATTGCTTCAAATTGAGCATGATCGGGTTCTTATCGTCGATCCCGAGTTGTTTCCCGACCGACGCGTAAAACAGTTCTGCGTTCGGAGCTTCCTTTGCCGCCGCAAAAAGCGTCGCTTCTGAAGCGATGCGGTTGGTTTTCTGGGTATCAAGGTCCTGGCGGCTAAAGTCTTCGGGATTCTTGAAAGTGTAGTAATACGCCTGCGCCTCTTCAAAGCTCCACCCTTTGGCGTCCGCGTACTTCTGGATCGCGGCATCTTGCTTGACAATTTCATCATTGTCGATGACGCTGACATCCGCGACATTTTCCTGGTATCCCTCCTCGCCCTTTTTGAGCGCCCAACCCTGGGCGGCGATCCGGTTTATCCCGGTGCTTATGTCGACGCCGAGGGTTTTTGCCTCGTCTTGGTCCAATCCGTTGGTCAGGTCTATCGTTTTTATGCTCTTGTCACTCTTGGCTTGTTCCGCCGTGCACTTGGTAAGCGATCCGTCCGCTCCTACTTTCACGTATATTACATATTCCCCATGGGCCATACATGTTTTCAGGAATTCAGCATTTTTTGCGGAATTCCTCTGAAAGAATCTACCCCAAGCCTCAACCGGCGGTTTATTAACATTATTCGCGGCTGGTGCGCCATCAGTTCCCATTTAATTTACCCCCAAAAAAAGAACCCCACTAACAGGCAAGTTAGGGTTTCGGTTCTTGTTCATCTATATATTCGGAACATAAAGGGAAAAACTTGCATCGGATTGGTTATGTTGGTTTATGGGTGGGGTCATTCCAGACTTGATCTGGAATCCAGGGGCGGAGGGCCTTCTATACTCTGGATTCCAGCTTTCGCTGGAATGACTAAAAAGAAGACCTTGTGCTATTTCACCACCATGGTCCCGATACCGAAGTCCGTGAAAAGCTCTAGCAGAAGGGCGTGAGGGACGCGGCCGTCGATGATATGGACGTTGCCCACCCCTTTTTTGATGGCATACAGGCTCGATTTGACCTTTGGGATCATGCCGCCGGAGATCACTCCGGCTTTCATTAATTTTTGCGCTTTATACGCGTTTATCTCCGAAACTAATTTTCCGTCCTTATCAAGCACGCCCCGGACATCGGTGAGCAGCACCAGTTTGGCCGCCTTGAGATAAGACGCGATCGCGGCCGCTGCTTTGTCCGCGTTTATATTGTAAGTCTTGCCGGATTTTCCGACCCCGATCGAGGTAAGGACGGGAATATAGCCAAGCTTCATCCATTTGTTAAGGTAACGATAACGGACGCCTGCGACCTGTCCGGTAAAACCAAGGTCGATCTTGTTCCCATGTTCGTCTTTTTTATAATACTTGAACGCCTTGATGACCTTGCCCTTTTTCCCCCAGAACCCCTTCGCCTTCCCCCCCAGCTTCTTGATCATGGAAACGATCTCGGAATTGATCTTCCCGCCGAGGACCTTTTCGACCACCTTGAGAGTAGCGGCATCGGTCACGCGGTAGCCGCCGACAAATACCGGCTCGATCCCCTGTTTTATAAGGTATTTGTTGATCTCCGGTCCGCCGCCGTGCACGATGATCGGGTTCATACCGACATATTTAAGGAACACGATGTCCTGGATCACCGATTTTTTAAGTTCCGGGTCCTTCATTGCCGCGCCGCCGTATTTTATGACGATCGTCTTGCCGTAAAATTTTATCAGGTACGGCAAAGCCTCGATCACGATCCCCGCTCTTTTGATCAGGTGTTCAAACATCAGGTGTGATACCTCGCGTTTATCTTGATATAACCTTCGGTCAGGTCGCAGCCCCACGCCGTAGCCCGCGCCGCACCTAAGCCCAGGTCGCAGGTTACAAGCGTCATTTTATTCTTGAACTTCAGATCGGCTTTTATTCTATTGGGATCGATCCGCGCGCTCGTCGCCCCGACCGCTGAAAAAATCCTGCCCAGATTATAGTCTCGCCCGTAAACCGCGCATTTTAAAAGGTCCGAGCCCGCGATCGCTCTAGCTGCGAGCCGGGCTTCCTTATCGTTCTTTGCCCCGGAGACGGCAACCTCGATCAGCTGGGTCGCCCCCTCGCCGTCAGCGGCGATCTCTTTTGCCAAATGGATGCAAACCTTTTCCAGCGCTTTCTCAAATTTTTCCCTCATCCCTCTTCCCTCGACCCTCACTCCCGATAATCCGTTCGCCATTACAAACACGCTGTCATTGGTCGACTGACATTGATCGACCGTTGTCATATTAAAAGACTTGTCGACCGCTTGCTTCAGGGCCGCCTGCAGAGTTTTACGATCGACCCCGGCATCCGTGGTGATAAAGGCAAGCATCGTCGCCATATTTGGATGGATCATTCCCGAACCCTTGCAGATCCCGGCGATCGTATAACCGTCGGTCTTTACCGCAATCTCTTTTTTCCTGGTGTCCGTGGTCAGGATCGCCCGGGAGACCATATCATCGCTTTTGGCCGAGGCAGATATCATCCGCGCCAGCTTGCGGATCGCCGGAATGATCTTCTTCATGGGAAGCGGCATTTTTATGCTCCCGGTCGACGCGACCATGACGTGCTTATCGGAAATGGTGAGTGCGTTGGCGGTTTCAGAGATCATCTTATAAGCGTCGGCCAGACCCTTTTCCCCGGTCCCGCAATTGGCGTTGCCGGCGTTAACGATGATCGCCTGGCAGAGCCCGGACTTGATCTGCTTGAGGTCGGCCAGCACCGGAGCGGCTTTGTATTGATTTAAGGTAAAGACCGCGGCCGCGGTCGCCGGGATCTTGGAGACGATCAGCGCCAGGTCCGGCTTGCCCGAGTGTTTTATCCCACAGGCCATGCCTGCCGCCATGAACCCCTTTGGCTTCGTGATCATGGGAAGAGCGCGATCCGGTCAAGCCCGGTCTTTTCCGGATAGCCATACATGAGGTTCATGTTCTGCACGGCTTGGCCGGCGGCGCCCTTTATCAAATTATCGATGACCGACATAACGATGACGGTCGAGGTCGCCTCATTGATCGAAAGCCCGATGTTGCAGTAGTTGGTGCCTGAAACGTCTTTGGTGCAGGGTTCGCCGGAATCTAATATCCGCACGAACGGCGCATCCTTGTAAAATTCTTTGTACAGATCTACTAATTTTCGGATCTCGGTTTTCGGATTTCGAATCTTAGCGTATCCGGTTACCAATATCCCCCGGTCCATCGGCATAAGATGCGGCACGAACGTCACCGGGAAATTGGTTCCCGCCAACAGAGACAGATGATATTCGATCTCCCCCATGTGCCGGTGACTGTTCACTGCATAAGCGACCACGCCGTCGTTCCGTTCGCAGAAATGGACTTTTAAAGATACTCCTCTCCCCGCTCCCGAGATCCCCGACTTTGCGTCAAGCATTATGGAATTATTGTCGATCAGCCCGTGCTTGACCAGCGGCGACATGCCCAGAATGGAGGCGGTCGGATAGCAGCCGGGATTGCCGACGAGGCGCGCTTTTTTGATCTTTTCTTTATTAAGTTCCGGCAGGCCGAACACCGCTTCCGCCAGCGCGGCCTTGTCGGGATGCTCAAGCTTGTACCATTTGAAAAATACTTTTTCGTCGTGGAACCGGTAATCGGCGCCGAGATCGACCACCTTTTTACCCGCCTTCAGGAATTTGGGAACGTAATTGAGCGCGATGCCGTGCGGCAGGGCAAAGAAGACCAGGTCGGTCTTTCCCATCACGTCGTCTACCTCGTTGAGCGTGAGGCAGGAAAGCCCGCATTCACCATTCATGTGCGGATAAAGTTCCGCGATCTTCTTGCCTTTGTGCGCTTCTTCCGACATTAGCCAGGTGACCTCGGCTTCCGGATGCCGGAGCAAAAGCGCCAGCAAATTAACGCCGGCGTAGCCGCCGGCTCCAATTATCCCTATTTTCATTTATATCTCCTTACTTCGAACTTATAGAATTCGACCGGCTCGTCATCGCTGATCCAGGCTTTGCGTTTCGCGATCGCGATCTGCTGTTCGGGAGTGTCCACTCCGGCAAGGTCCGGCAGCAGCAATCCCCGCTTCATCCCTGATTTTACTATAATTCCGAACCGTTTTGCATCAAGTTCTTTGATCGACGCGACTTTTACCGGGTCGGTCAGCACGTCGACCGAGATCTCAAGCTCCGGGATCTCATCGATCGTTACCGCCGGAAATCGCGGGTCGCGGGTGGCCGATTCGATCGCGTTCCTTATCACTTCCTGAGCAATATTGTCGGTGGTCGGAGCGAACGTCCCGATGCAGCCTCTCAAATCTCCTTTTTTCTTCAAAGAGACAAAAACCCCCGCCCGTCCCTGCATCTCTTCGGTAAGTTTTTCCGGAGGATTGATTATCTTATTTTCTTTGATGTAAGATTCGATCGATTGGCGGGCAAGTTCAAGCAGTGGGTTCAAATGTAGCCACCATGTAGCCGACGCCGAAGGGTCCTTCGTAAGAAAGAACCTCCTGCTTCACGCTTTTTCCGTCCAGCGCGCCAAGCAAAACCGCGATTGACCAGAGCGCGTCCTGCCCCGCCGTTTCCGCCAGTTCGGGATCAAAGTTTAAAATGCCCTGCACATCATAGCGCCTGACCAGGTCCACCAGTTTATCGTCAAAAATCTTGCCCGAGGGATCAAACCCGGCCGGAGCATCCTCGGTCAGCCGGTGCGACATGTCGGCGGACGCGATCACCGCGATCCTCCGCTTGAGCTTGTCGGCCGCTGCCGCCAGTAACCGGCCGAATTCAAATAATTTGGGCAAAGGCAAAAACGAGATCCCGATCGGGAGCAGTGGTTTTTTTATGCCGGCTTCGGCAACGTAATACAATGGGACCAGGGCTCCGTGATCAAGCGTGGTCTCAGGTGTTCGGGAGATCAGGTTCGGGTTTTCCTTGATCACCGCTACCGCCAGTTCGGGATCGCCCTTGAAGGAAAAGCGGGGTTTGCTGGCGCCAAAACTCGAGAAGTCTCCCTCAAAAACCGGATTGGAGTAGACCGGAACGGTGGAGCCGAGCACCGATCCATGCGGGGTTATGATCACGATGGTATCGATGTCTCTTTCGATAATTTTAAGTCTGCGGGCGGCTTCCCTTAGCGCTCTCTGGCTTCGATCCGCGTCCTTTATCCTGAGCCCGCCCACCGGCGGCACCAAAATCGGGGGATGAGGACTGATCATTCCAAACTTGATCATAATTAAATGCAATAATATAACAAATGATTTTAAACTGCAAGTTTGGGGAAATCCGCTGATTTTGATATAATTGATCAATGCTAAAGATCTCCGTTTCGGGCGTCCGCGGAATAGCCAACGAATCGCTCACTCCTGGAGTTTGCCTCGATTTTGCCAAGGCGGCGGGGACTTATTTTGGCGGCGGCACAGTGCTTTTGGGCAATGACACCCGCGAATCCTCTGAATTCATAAAAGGGATCGTAATGCAGGGCCTGCTCTCCTGCGGCTGCCGGATCATCGATCTCGGCATCGTTCCCACCCCCACCATCGGCTTCATGATCCGCAAGCTCAAGGCTGACGGGGGCCTCATGATCACTGCTTCCCACAATCCAAAAGAATGGAACGGCCTCAAGTTCATGCGCTCGGATGGGATCTTTCTCAATCAATCCCAGGGCGAGGACCTGATAGGAATATACAATTCCAAGGGTTTTATTGAAAGATCGGGCGGATCGGTAAAAGTTTTTAAGCGCGGCGGCGACGACCACATAAAAAAAATACTTGGCACCGTTAACCGGTTGAGGATTCGATCAAAAAGGTTCAAGGTCGTTCTGGATTCCGTGAACGGCGCGGGATCAATAATAACGCCGGTGCTTTTAAGAAAACTGGGCTGCCGGGTCGTGGAGATCAATACTGATACCCGTTCCCCTTTTCCCCATGGCGCCGAGCCGACGCCGGAAAATTTGACCCAGCTGGCGGAGATGGTGGTCGCGGAGAACGCCGACATTGGATTCGCCCAAGACCCCGATGCCGACCGACTGGCGCTGGTAACGGATGACGGCAAAGCGATCTCCGAAGAGTACACGCTGGCGCTCTGCGCAAAACACATTCTAGAAAAGAGCTTGAGCGGGAAGAAGATCGTGGTCGCCAATCTTTCGACCACCCGGGCGATCGATGACATTGTTAAAGAATTCGGCGGGATCGTACTGCGCACGAAAGTGGGAGAAGTCCACGTAGCGGAAGCTGTAAAATCAGAAAAGGCCCTGATCGGAGGGGAAGGGAACGGAGGGATAATTTATCCGAAGATCGGATATAACCGGGATTCTCTGACCGGCATTGCCCTGATCCTGGAATATATGGCCGCGGACGGAAGGCCGATCTCCGAAATAGCTAACTCCATTCCCGAATATCATTCCGCCAAAAAGAAAAAGGAATGCCGGAGTATTGAAGAGGCGGAAATTTTCGTGGAAAAGGTCAAGGAGCATTTCAGCAAAGAAACCCTGGATACGACCGAGGGCATCAAGGTGCTGTTCAAGGACGCCTGGATCCACGTGCGGCCCAGCAATACCGAACCGATCATCCGGGTGATCGCTGAAGCAAGAACGGCTGAAGAAGCCCAAAGGCTCGCCGAAAGTATTTTAAAGATTTAGGTCGCGGATCCGGTCATCGAGCACGGTTTTGGGCAGATTAAGGAATCTTGCCGTAAGGTGCAGGTTCTTCCCGCTCAGATCGATCAGCCGTTTAAATAATTTTTTTTCGAACAACTCACGAACCTGGTTTAAAGGCGCCATTCTGGCGACCGACGCCAGATAAGAAAGGAAGGAAGCCTGGCCCAGGTTAAAGTAGTTAAGCGTTCCTTCGGACGGCATGGACGATCTCAATAAATTTTCGAGTTCCTCATAATTCCCCGGAAAATCATAATAAGACAGAAGATCCAGCGCTTCTCCGGCCAGACTTATAATATTCGTCCGATTCCTGATATATTCCGCTGTGATCGCCGGCAGGTCCCCTTTTCTTTCGCGCAGGGTCGGCACGGTCAGGATTTCAAAATTCATAAGCTTCGGCAGGCAGGCGGGATCGCAGATCCCGAGGATCACCTTGACCTCGCGGTTGATGCCGGGCTTGCGGCCCTTGTTCTTCATGAAATCGAATATGCTCATCCTAAAATGTTCGGAGATCGTTTCAAATCCCTCGAGAAAAACCGTGGCGGGTTCTTCTTCCTCTTTCCTTATCCCCGAAGGCACAACCTCCGACAGCAGCTCGTTTAGCGTGGCCCAGAAGTGGCCTTCCAGGGATTCCTTCCTGAAAGAATTAAGATCGATCTCCACCAGCTTTTTCCCTTCGTTCGGGCCGTTCCGGTGGATCAGCCTGATCACCGTCTTTTTATTTATGCCGCGCTCCGCGAAAATGATCAGGTCCGAGAGCGACCGGCTGGCGCGCATTAAATTTTCTTCAAATCCCAAAAGCGCCGCGCTGTTGCCCTTGAGCCATTCGGTCCCGGATATCCCCTCATAAGAGAACCGGCGGAGCTCCTCTTCCCGGGATAGCTTTTCCACCGTCTGCACAAAATCCGGCAGGATCAGCGGTTTTCTTAGGAACTCCATCACTCCCAGCTTGGTCGCCGCCACCGCCAGCGGAATATTGTTGGCCGATGAAAGCATGATCGATTTTAAGTAAGGATTCAGCTGTTTCAATCTTCTTAAAACATAGAAGCCGTCATTCTCCTTCAGGTCAAAATCGATCACCGTTAAGCATTTCGGCCGCTCTCCCAATGCCTTAACGATATCTTCGATCAGGTTGAACGCCAGCACTTCCGCCTTTTCGCGCAGCGCTTCCGTTATTTGGGATACGACCTTGGGATCATCCTCGATCAGCAGTATTTGAGGTAGTTTGGCCATACACCGTTGATTATATCAACTCCTGCCCGACCGGTAAAGTTATAATAAAAGTCGTTCCTTTCCCCGGTTCAGATTTAACGTCGATCGTTCCGCGATGGCCGTCCACTATATTATGGACGATGGTCAGGCCGAGCCCGGTGCCCGAGTACTTGGTGGTGAAGAACGGGTCGAAAAGCTTCTTCATGTTCTGCGGGGAGATGCCGTGCCCGGTATCGGATATTTCTATTATGATGTTCTGCAGCAGGTTCTCGATCTTTTTCCCTTCGCAGGAAATGATCTTTAACTGCCCGCCGTCGGGCATCGCCTGGATGGCGTTTAAGATCAGGTTGGAGAACACCTGGACCAGCTGGTCGTGGTCACCCATGATCTCCGGGAGCAAAGCGTAACTGGCGGCGATCTCGATGCCTCCCGCCCGGGCCTGGTCGCGGTAATATTTCACGTTGTCCTCGATCACATCCTCGATCTTTAATTTTTCGTACTTCGGGGAAGTGGCGCGGGCAAAACCGAGCAGGGACTCCACGATCCGGTCGATCCGATTTATTTCCTTGGGCATGATCTCTATGAATTTTCCCCTGAACTCTTCATCCTGATACTTGATCGGCAGCAGCTGGGAAAGCACCTTCATCGAAGACAGCGGGTTCTTTATCTCGTGGGCCATTCCCGCCGCCATGGTGGCCAGAGCGGAGAGCTTGTCCGCCCTTCTTACCTTTTCTTCAAGCTCCTTCACTCCGGTAAGGTCGGAGATCGTCAACAGCGCCCCGTTCTTCTTTTTCTTGTGGTCATACAAAATGGTCGAAGAAAAAGATACGGGGATCAGTCCTTTTTCAGGCGAGGTAATTCCGGACTCATAATTGATATAGCGTTTTTCCTTTTTCAGGGTTTCCTCTACCGCGCCGGTAATGCTCCCCCGCTCCCCCCAAACCTCTCTTACGGTCTTGCCCAAGATCTCTGCCGCCTTCCGGCCGGTGATCCCCTCCGCCATGCTGTTAAAGGTGATGATGCGCCCCTTTATATCGACGGTCAGCACGCCGCTGACCATGGACTGAAGCACCTCTTCATTGTAATCCTTCAAGTTCACCATTTCTTCGTACAATCTGGCGTTATCGAGGGCGACCGAGGTCTGGTTGGCGAGCGTGCTCAACAACCCGATGTCCTCGGAGGTGAACAGGTCTCCTGAAAGCTTTTTCCCCAGCGCGATGATCCCGACGAGCCCCTCTTTGGAGATGATCGGGACCCAAACTGAAATTCCCAGCCGTTCCATGCCTTCTTTTACCTCGCTCAAGGTCGAAAAGCTCTCTTCCCCCTCTTCACCCTGCGCGATCCGGCGGGCAATCTCATCGTCAAGTTCGTCGTCCACCAGAATATCCTTTGTTTTCGAAAGCCAGGAAACGATCGGATTGCTGACGTCGATCTCGATCTTTTTATAGCGCGGGATCGAGATCGGCACCGAACTAAAATGCTCGCCTTCCCTTTCGCTCAAAAGAAAAGATATTTCCGATACCTTCATGGTATCGACGAACGAGGAAACGATCAGCCTGGTCAACTCCTCGAGCTTTATTACGGAGGCGATCTCCTGGCTGATCTTTCTTAATGTCTTTTGATAATCATAGCGGTCGCGGAAAAATATCCGGTCGGCCACGTTCTGAAAAAATCCGACCAGCGGCTGGTAGGCGATCGCGATCATGAGCGCGGCTGCCGAAGTCACAAGCAAAGACGTGTATCCCAGAATGTTCCGGAGCAGATTTTCCGAGACCGCGATCGCCAGCGCGTATAAGGCCAAGATTAAGATGGTCGCCACCCCGTACGCGGTACTGCGCTGAATAACGATCTCAATGCTCATCAGGCGGTGCTTCACGATGGTATAGGCAATAAATCCGATCATGATCAGGGTCGAGGGCGCCGCCAGAAAATACAAGTTCGGAAAGCCCAAAAGCGGGAGCAGGATCGCGGTGGTCACTCCCACGATCACCGCGATCATGATGCCAAGCGTAACATACATGATCTGGACGCGGCTGATCCCGGAAGTGCGCCGGTACTTGTCGAACAACCGGGAAAAACCGTAAAACACTATGCCGATAAAGTTAAAGGCGAACAGTGGATACAGCGGGCCGAGGACCAGCGTATATCCCCAGGAAGTGGTCACGGTGTCGCTGATGATCAGTCCGGTAAAAGAAAGACCGCTCAAAATGAACGCGAATAGGTAGCTTAACAGGTCGATTATTCCCTCTTTTTCATCATACTTTGGGAACACCCGGGCAAAGCTCAAAAAGACCGCGGGGATAAAGGAGGAGAACGCATAAGCCAGGACCGCCCAGATCATTTTTCCGCTCATCTGGTAGATCGAAAGGCTGAACGACCAGGCGGCGACCGTCAAAGTCAGCAGGAAAAATACCTGATTAAGCCGGCTTTTTGGATTATTTGAAAGAACGAATAAAGCGGCAAAGATGTTGGCCAGCACCACATAGAAAGCGAGCAAATATTTAAAATCGCCGCGAAAGATAAAATAGAAAGTGCCGATAAGGAACAGAATAAAGCTCACAAACGCCAGCCCGCGCGATAGAAAATCTTCAATATCCATTAGCCGGTACCTGATCATCGCGTACGCGATCGAGCCTGTCATCAGCAGAGTGAACGGCGGGCCGAAAATGAAAAGGTCGTAATAACCGGCAATGGGCAGAAGGAGGCTCATCATTATCCCCCCCGCTCCCGCCGCTCCAACCCCAAAAAGCACGTAAAAGATCTGGAGGCGGTCCCGCCCCAGGGCACGCCGATATTTCATGACCAGGTGAGTGAGCCCCGCCAAAAAATAAATAATGAAGAACAGGCCGAAAAGATAATATACCGGCCCCAGTATCAACTGCCCTCCAATGACCGAACCACCCGGCTGAACAATGAAATCCTTGATCAGCAAAGGAGTGAATATGGAGAGCGCGGCAAAGATCAGGGCCGGTAACATGATCAAGGCCTTTACCCACGCGGAGATCGGCCGCGGCCCCGGCCTGAAGACAAGGGAAAAATACAGGAAAAACGCGGCGATAAGCGCGGCGGCGGCGGGGGTCATTCTTCGAAGCAGGAGCGCCCATTCCGGCAAATGATTGATCAGCAGCATAAAACAGCTTAAGACCCACAAGGAAATGCTCACGATCAGCAAGCTGAAGATCCGGTTGGGCTCGATATGGCGGCCTTTGAAAAAGACAAAAAGCCCCAGCCCGAGGTTGATGTTAAAAATAACGAGCAAAACCAAGCCGTATATGTTAATGATTTCCTGCAATCTTTCTCCCTTTAATCGGGACTTTGCTCATTATATGATGAGGAATAAGCGGGGTCAACTGCGGCGCTATTTGCTTTTGGATGAAGGTTTAAACCAATGGCCCAAAGTCAATTCAAGCCAGACTTTGAGAGCCACGCCGATCGTAAAATGCCCGACCAGGTGCACTCGGCCGCGTTTTCCGATCTCTTGCTTGAAGAACCTGATAATCATTTCATTCTCTTCTGCTATATTTCTAAGATATCCGGCAAAGAAGGTCCGTATCACCGGCAGGGTCGTTAACCAGATCGGCTTCCTAAGTACGATGCCCTTTTCCTCTTCATCTATCGCGATCCTTCCCCCGTAGGCGTCCGGCTCTACCCCCCTCCGGTCGGCCTTACCCGATGAGCCGCGCTCGATCACGATCTTTTGCACTTCTGAAAGTTCTTTTCCCCGTACGATTCTCAAGAGAGATAAATCTTTTAATCGCAGCATATCCTTCGCCACTCTCAAGCTCTGGGTGGTAGCGTAGAATGGGATGCCCGTGAACAGCATATGGAAAAAACCCTTGAATAGGCCCAGTTCCGCCCAGCGTTTCCGGATGGTTCTCGTTCCCATCTCGTACGAGATTGCAACCTCAAGCTTTCTTCCCCGGGCCGCTTTGCTGATCATGGCTTCCGGCACTTTGAATACCGGACCGATCCGGCCGTTTAAGTCCAGAACATTTCCCGAGACCACCCCCAGGAGGTTGTGTTCGTTTGGAGATTCACCCTCTACCAGTGCCAAATATCGAGTGTAGATCACTCGTTCATACATTTTTTCGCTCTCAAGTGAAAGTGCTCTGATCAACTGGTCCTTGTTCTTTCCCTCCGCGATCCGGGTCCCCTCATAAACACCCAAGATCGCTTCTCTTAGCCAGTTGACCACTCCGTCGATATTTCGGAAGAACTTTTCCGACGGCACCTCGAACAGGCGAATGCGCTGGTCCTTGTATCTTAAAAGTTGGCCGTAGCGAAGCAGCGCCATTTTATCCGATGGGTTGATAACGCTTCCTGAATTAGCGGCGCGCCTGTCGCTGGTTCGCTGCCGGATAGCGCTGAATGCGTTCGCCACCTCATCAAAATAAAGATTAACCGCCTCCTCTATCAGTGGCGCATCCTTAGCCGGAAAGAGCTCCCGGGGCGGCGTTTCAAAATCATCATTCTTTACCCGGTTCCTTATATATATCACCGCTTCGGGACTGCGTGCGACTGATTCCATTCTGTAGATCAGTATCTTCGGTGAACCTTTATATTTTTCCATATCGACACTGACTTTTGTGGGATTAAAATCCAGGCCCTGGCTGGAAAAGCTGGCAAGGTCTTCCAGGCTCACCTTAAAAAAAGACAGGTGGCTCCGGATAACGCTCAACAACGTATCTTCGGCCGGACTTCCCTCGGATCCGGCGTAAGGACCTTTCCCCAGCCGATCAGAACGATAGAACTCCCGCCAACGGCATTCCTCCGGAAGCTTGCCTTCTTCTTCCACCGGTACGAATATAGTGGCGTTAAAACCGAGCGGCTTGAATTTTTCGACCCCGTGCGCCAGGGCCTTGAACAGTTTTTCAACGGTGGTTTCGGGCTTTTCGATCAATGCCCGGAAATATTTCCTTTCAACGGCCAGGATACTTAAGAGTTCCCGGACCTTATCCTGCGTCGGAAGATGTGACCCCGGGGCCTCAACCGGTGTGACCGATCTCAAGAAGTCAGCCTTAGCTTTTTTTCCCCTGCTCCCCCGCAGATATACATCGATCCCTCTTAAGTCCAAAACATCCAGCCTCTGTCCTTTAAGGCAATTGTCTTCAATTACTTCCTCCGGGATATAACTAAACCTGACCGCGGCATTGCTTTCGAACGGGTCGATCTTCAGCTTGCCGACAACCGAGGATTTGGATACCCGGCCCACCAGAGTTAAAATATCAGAATAGGAGCTTTCCGGATAATACGCCAGGCGGTAGCTTGTCAGCAGTCCGACCTTTACGCCCATATCCCTAAAATCCTGCCTGATAAATGAAATTGGACGGGATTTCCCGAGTGTGATCGCCAAGTATTTTCTCCTTTCAGAGGTACAATTGGTTATCGGGTGCGGAAGTTTGAAATTTCAGCGGGCGGGACAATTATGCGCCGAAAGTTCAGATTAAAATCGTCAGATCTGTATATCGGGGAAATATTTCCGGTTGATACTGACCAGGGGCCTGAGATCGATCCTGCCTTTATCCGGCCAATAACATCTTTTTACGATCTCTCTGCGCACGTCATCGCTTTTTAACAGCGATTCGATATCGATCGCCATCAATTCGCGTTTTGAAGGAAGGAACAGGGTCAGCTTGATCTTAAGGTCCTGCCTCCTGCTTATATCCAGTATTCCGTCGATCAATTTTACATAGGATGTGAATTTACCCGGGCTAAGCTCCGACAGTTCCCGGAACCTTGAGACCGTGGGTGAAAGATAGTAAGGCCAGATCTTGGGATAAGGATAGGAAAGACCCTTGTTCACCAAAATGCCGTTTACCGCTTTTCTGGTCAAAGCGGTAGTAGTTATCATATTCATTGAGAACCTCTCACTTTTCTATTTCGGGCCATATTCCTCGAAATTTCAGGTTTTTTTAAAATACCGGATGGTTGATCCTTTTTGCCATTTCTATCATCCCCCGCCAGTTGCCGGTAAAACCGTTAACAAACGCCTGGTCCGCGAACTCTTTCGGCCCGTAACCACCCAAATGCGCCATTAACGCTTCTTCGTCCGTAAGCATGGGGAGGATGCCCGCTTGTTTAAGCTCGTCATAAAAAGACTGGGTTTCCGCCGCGAACTGCCGGTGATCCATGCCGTTTATCTTCCAGGGAAGGGGCTTCCAGTACTTGGGCGGGAATAACAGATTAATCTTGTATTCGATCATATAGCGCATGACCTCGGGATCATTAAATTCCGGTTTTTTCTTTAAGCCAACCTTTGCCAGAATATTTGATAACCAGGAGGGATAGGTTATTTCCAGGTTGTATTTTCCGGGATTTCTTGAATATTCCGTTCCCGGATATATCCCCATAAATTGCAGGGGCACCGAATCCGGCCTGATCCTGGACAACAGGGCAAAGGTTTCTCCGCGCGATTCTACCGTGTCGAACGGCGCCGGATAGATCACCGACCCGACCGTAAAAATACCCGCGGCTTTGGCCGCGCGAACAACTTCTTCGATCCTCTCCGGCGTCACTTTTTTGTTCATGCCGGCGAGCACTCTCCGATTCCCCGATTCTATCCCGAAGAACAAACTATATAATCCCATCTTTTTTAAAAACGGGAACTGCCCGGCCTCGGAATCCTTGATCCTGGCAAATGCCGTCCAGTCCGCCTCGATCTTACGTCTTTCGATCTCAGCGGCAATGCCGTAAAGCAGTTTGGAGGGGGAGCTGGACCCGCCCAGCCGGAAGCTTCGGATCCCGTAACGATCGATCCCCATCTCGAACTCATCAATGATCCTCCTCGCGGTCTTGCTGCGGGGGTCCGTCCCGCTGATCGAGGGATGGACGCAAAAATGGCACAGGTTCTCGCACCCGCGGCGGTCCTCCACTACCAGCATTTTTATCTTTTCATCGCCGGACATGGCGGGGTAGACCTCAGGATCGTAAACCGGGAAAGGGAGAAAATCCATATGGTCCACGCGCACCGTACCCGTGAATATCGGAACCCCGTCTTTCAGGTAAAAAATGTTCGGGACATCAAAAAGATCGCGTTTTAATGCTCCTTCCAGGAGAGGGACGATCATCGGTTCGCCGTCGCCAACCGCCAGCGCGTCGAAATTATGGGTTAGATCGAAGATCGCGTCACGGAAGAATTTTACCTGCGGGCCTCCGGCCGCCACCGTAAGTCCCGGAAAACGGCTTTTCAGGTATCCCGCCATCCTGACCGGACCGGAAAAACCATCCCCGTTCCAGAGCTTGAAACCGACCAGGTCTGCGCCGGTTCTTTCGACTTCGGCGGCGATCTCCTTCGCGATCTTTCTTTCTTCGATCCTTCTGACGACCCCGAGCGCGGAGTCGAGGACCTTTAGCTCCAAAAACGCCAGGGCCTGCCGTGACTTTGTTCCATTATCGAAAGCGCCAAGGACCCTTTGCAGTCTGTCCTGGATAAAAGTAGGAACCAGCCGGCGCGCGGTTGAAACGGTCGCATAATCGAGGATCTTAACATCGTGCCCGGCGGTTTTAAGCTGGGCCGCGAGCGAAGCCAGTCCGTTGTCCGGCATTAAACTGTTCGGGGATGACGGGTATCCCGCGTAATTGACCAGGATGGCGGTGCCGCAACTTTTTTGTATGTTAACCAATATTTATCCTCCGCTGACAATATCTTCGGATATTTATTTATCTTTGATAAAAAAGGATAATTTCAACGGAGTTGTTTTTCCATTTCGGCCAGTTCGGCCCTGGTGTTCACACCCAGGGTTTCTTTGTAGTTTTCGGTAAGGTACGCAAAAACCGGCATCCCGTGCGAGCGGAGGATCTCGATCGTGTCGGTCAAATAATATTCTTTCTGGGCGTTCTCCGGCTTGACCTCGCGCAGCGCGGAGAACAAAGCCTTTGAGTCAAAACAAAAAGTGCCGGTATTGATCTCCCTTATCTTCAACTCTTCCAATGACGCGTCCTTTTTTTCGACTATTTTCAGTATCATCCCGTTTTGATTTCTTATTATCCGGCCGTAATTTATGGCATCCGGCAGCTCGGCAGTCAGGTCCGTGGCGGAAGAATGGCGTTCCATGTGAAAATCGACCAGCGCCCGCAGGGTTGCCGCGCGGATGAGAGGGACATCCCCCGCCAGGACCAATACGTTGCCGGTAAAATCCTTGAGGTACGGTTCGGCCTGCATCACCGCATGGCCGGTTCCCAGCTGTTCTTTCTGTTCAACAAACTCAACTCCCCGGCCTTTGAAATGGTCAATGATAAGCTCTTTTTTATGCCCTACGACAACAATTATCTTACTTATACCAAGCGATTTAACCGTATCGATCACGTGCTCAAGCATTGGTTTGCCGGCAAGCGGATGAAAAACCTTTGGAAGGTCCGATTCCATCCTGACCCCCCTGCCCGCCGCCAGTATTATTGCCGCCGTTCCGTCAAGTTTATTAGCCATCGATATTACATTCTATATTATTAAAAAATGGTTGACAAGTTTGCCCTGTCTATACTATAATATCTACGCTTTGAAGGAGATATTTTTGTTCCGGTTTCACAACATCATATTGACGATCGTATAACACCAATCTTGACCAGGGCGCGAACTCTGCTGCCTTGGTTTTTTTATGCCTAAAAGGAGGTTAATGA
>CAIYXV010000020.1 GCA_903930225.1 uncultured bacterium
CCCCTTTTCTTTGGATGACAAAGAAAAGGGGATGAAAAGAAATCATCTAGGGGCTGTGCCCCTAGAAACCCCCTGGACCTTCGTAAGCCCGCGCTGCTCCGCTTTTGCACCCTTTGGCCTCCCCAAAACCTCCTCCAAGATGTG
The DNA here is from genome assembly GCA_903930225.1 of uncultured bacterium. Lineage (GTDB taxonomy): Bacteria > Margulisbacteria > WOR-1 > XYC2-FULL-46-14 > WPAF01 > CAIYXV01. The sequence goes on from CAIYXV010000020.1 coordinate 145, forward strand.
CAAATCGCTCCGCAGCTCACCACCGCCACCCAATTATGAAACACCCCACGAAGGTCACATTATATTTATTGCCCTCTCCCTCTGGGAGAGGGCGGCTAGAAATATGTTAACGAATATGTAATATAGTGGGTGAGGGCCTAATGTCCGGCGATTTCTTTTTCATTTTAGAATAATTCGTGCTGTTTAACGGTTCGGGAAGCTTTTTTGGCGGAAACGATCTTCTTATTATTTAGCATCTTTTCCTTGGCGCGGCGGCTGCGCTTGCGCTTTTGCCTTCTTATCTTCTCAAACTCCATTCGCTTTGCGCTTTTTTCTCCGAGCAGTTTTTCTTCGATCTTGTCTGCCAGCAGGCGCCAGGCGAGGAAACGATTGAGCGCCTGGGAGCGCGCTTTTGACAGCTTGACCTCGATCCCGGTCGGAATATGCTTTAAATATACGCAGGTGGAGGTCTTGTTGACGTTCTGCCCGCCGCTTCCCGACGAGCGGATGAATTTCTCGATCACGTCGCGCTTAAAAATGCCAAGACGCGCAAGCCGGGCTTCGAGCTGTTTATGCTTATCGGGGTTTACCGCAAAATGATCCATATGCTTCTATTATACAATAGTTTGCCAACAGCAAGCCGCTTTGATAGAATGGCTCCATGAATTCCGAAAAGAAGAATGTTTTCTGGCTCGGGATGACGAGCCTGCTGACCGATATTTCATCGGAAATGGTAATGTCCCTACTGCCTTTGTTCCTGATCGATCTGGGGGCTTCCCGGACCATGGTCGGGTTTATCGAAGGGATGGCGGAAGCGACCGCCAGCATCTTCAAGGCGGTTTCCGGCTGGATCTCCGATCGCCTGCAGGCCAGGAAAGGTCTGGTCGTGATCGGCTATACGCTTTCTACGATCGTAAAACCTTTTATCGCACTGGCCAATACCTGGTATCAGGTACTGGCTGTCCGTTTCCTCGACCGCATCGGCAAGGGGGTTCGCTACGCTCCCCGCGACGCGCTGATCGCCGACTCGGTAGGAGAGAGCGAGCGGGGAAGAGCTTTCGGACTGCAGAGCGGGATGGACACGGCGGGTGCGGTATTGGGAACCCTTTTTGCTTCGGGCCTGCTGTTCCTTTTCGCGCGAAATACCAATATGTCGGTCCTGTCCCAGTATCGGACAATCTTCTGGCTTTCGGTGATCCCGGGCATATTGTCGGTCCTGACGGTCGCGATCTTCGTTAAAGATGTTGTGGCCACGGGATTTGAGAAAAAGGAAATAAAAGCAAAACCTGCATTTCTCGATCGCGGTTTCCGCAACTTTTTGATCGTTTCGGCCGTTTTTGAGCTTTCAAATTTCAGCTATGCTATTTTTATTCTCAGGGCCAAGAATCTGGGGGTGATCCTGGCGCTTATCCCCATTATCTATCTGGTCTATAACATTATATATAGCGCGTTATCCCATCCGCTGGGAAGGGTTTCCGACCGGATCGGCAAAAAACAGGTGCTTTTTGCCGGCTACTTAATTTCGGCGCTGATGTGTTTCGGGTTTGCCTTTGCCGTAAGCCCGCTCCATGCCTGGATACTCTTCATTATATATGGGGTGGCTATGGCCATTACCCAGACCGCCCCGAGAGCCCTGCTGGCCGACCTGGTTTCACCGGAAGTCAGGGGTACTGCCTATGGCGTTTATTATACTTTGATCGGCCTGGTCGCGCTCCCGACCTCAGCCATTGCCGGATTCCTGTGGGACAGTTTTAATCCCCAGGCCGCGTTTTTATATGGGGCGGCGGCGGCGGTGGCCGCGGCGATCATGCTTTTACTATTCGTTCCCGCTAAGGTAAAATTGACAACCCGCTGATTATTAAATATAATTATCAATTGTTGTGCCTATAAAAATTGATGTTGCCCCGCTGTTGAACAGCGTGGGCCGGTCCGTGAAGATCGATGAGGTGGAAGAGGCCTCATACCCGGAAGACAACCTGGTAATGACCGCTCCGGTGCATGTCACCGGGAAGTTTACCAATGTCGGGGAGACGATCCTGTTCTCGGGAAGGGTTGTGACCGCGGTTCGTTTGAACTGCGCTCGCTGCCTTAGGGACTTTGATCTGCCGGTCGATTTCGAGCTGGAGGAGGAGTACAGCATAAGGCCGCCCAGGCCCCCGGTGGGATCAAAAGAGCTCAAGCTGACGGACAGGGATTTTGTGTTTGCGGTCGAACCTGACCGCACAATCGACCTTTCAGAGGTCATAAGGCAAAACATCCTGACCGAACTTCCGATCCAGCCCCTGTGCGATGAAAAATGTTCCGGACCGGAAAAACCAGGATAAGGAAAAATAAGGAGGATCCAAAATGCCAGTTCCTAAAAAAAGACATTCAAGATCGAGGCAGGGGAAGCGGCGGTCGGAGAACTTCCGCGCCCATCTGGCCGGCATATCAAAATGCTCTGCCTGCGGCGCACCCATAATGCCCCACCAGGCCTGTCCCGCATGCGGCAGCTACAAGGGCCGCGCGGTGATCAAGATCAAAGCGAAGAAGAAAAAAGGCAAGAAGGAGTAATCCCAGGTGATCAGGATCGCCGTTGACGCGATGGGCGGGGATTTTGCGCCTGAAGAGGTGGTCAAAGGTTCCATCCAGGCGATATCCGAACTGCCGGACGTTGAGCTTGTACTGGTCGGGCAGGGGGACCAGATCCTTAAGCTTTTGAAAAAGCATAAGGAAACCAGCAGGATCACCGTTGTTCCCTCGACCCAGGTGATCGGCATGGACGAATCGCCGGTCTCAGCGGTACGCGAGAAAAAGGACGCCTCGATCAATGTCGCGCTTCAGCTTTTAAAGGACGGAAAGGCGCGGGCGATTGTCTCCGCCGGCAACACCGGCGCGTTCATGACCGCGGCCTTGTTCAAGCTGGGACGGATCCCCGGGGTCGAACGCCCGGCGATCGCCACTCTTTTTCCCACCCGATCCGGAAAGGTCCTCTGTCTCGATATGGGGGCCAATTCAGATAACCGGCCCAAACACCTTCAGCAATTCGGCGAAATGGGCAGCGTTTATTCGGAATATGTTTTACATGTCAGGTCTCCGCGGGTCGGACTCCTCAATATCGGCGAAGAACCGGAAAAAGGAAGCGAACTTACCCGCGCCACTTACCCCCTACTTAAAGAATCAAAGATAAACTTCATCGGCATGGTCGAAAGCAAGGAAATATTGAGCAGTAAGGTCGACGTGGTGGTCTGCGATGGGTTCGTGGGCAATCTGGTGCTTAAATTCGGAGAATCGGTGAGCGCGTTCGTGATCGATCTTCTGAAAAAAGAACTCTTAAAAAATCCGGTGACCTGGCTGGCCTCATTGCTTTTGCTGCCGGCTTTTTTAAGCATCAAGAAAAAAGTTGATTCCGACGAATTCGGCGGCGCCCCGATCCTGGGGATCGACGGCATCTGCATCAAAGCGCACGGCAGGGCCAAGGCCAAGGCAATAAAGAACGCGATCAAGGTGGCTTATCAAGCGGTCACAGAAGACGTGATCGGTAAAATAAAGAAAGTGGAGGCAAAATGAAGGCGGTAATAGCAGGCACCGGCTCCGAAGTTCCGCCCAAGATCGTGACCAATGACGATCTGTCGAAGATCGTCGATACCTCCGACGAATGGATCAGGGATCGGACCGGAATAATGGAGAGGCGGGTAACTGATGAAGGCACCGCTACTTCCGATCTGGCGGTTATTGCGGCGGAAAGAGCGCTGACTTCGGCCGGAATCTCTCCGATGGAACTGGACCTGATCATTGTCGCCACCTGTTCCCCCGACACTCTGTTCCCGTCCGTTGCCTGTATCGTGCAGGACCGGCTTGGGGCGAAAAAAGCGGCGGCGTTCGACATTTCGGCGGCCTGCTCCGGCTTTAATTTTGCGCTTTCGGCCGCGGCCGCTTACATCGAATCTGAAACGTTCAAGAACGTACTGGTGGTCGGCGCGGACACGCTTACCAAATACCTCGACTGGACAGACCGGAACACCTGCGTGCTGTTCGGCGATGGAGCGGGGGCGGTGGCGCTTCGAGGCGAAAAAGGAGACTGCGGCGTCCTGGCTAGCTACATCCGGGCGAAGGGTGAAGGCAGGGATTTTCTGGTCATGCCCGGCGGCGGCACGCGCGACCCGGAAATGAAGAATGGCCGGTTCATACGGATGGACGGCAAAGAGGTGTTCAAGTTCGCGGTCCACGCTCTCGAGGATTCGGTGAAGGAGATCATCCAAAAAGCCGGTTTCACCTTTGAGGATATTGATCTTTTGATCCCCCATCAGGCGAACCTGCGCATCATAGAACATGTTCGGAAAAAATTTAACTTGCCAGAAAAAAAAGTCTATGTTAACTTAATGAAGTACGGAAACACTTCCGCTGCTTCAGTCCCCCTCGCGTTGGATGAAGCCGTAAATGAAGGAAGGATCAAGTCCGGTGACCTCGTAGTACTGGCCGGCTTCGGCGCCGGGCTGACTTACGGGTCAAATATAATTCGATGGAGGTAGATGTTAATGCTCGATTACTTGCTTACTGAAGAACAGATCATGGTCCGCGATCTGGCGCGGAAGATCGCTCAGGAAAAGGTTCTTCCGGTCCGGGCGGAGCTGGACGAGAAGGAGATCTTCCCCTGGGATATCATGAAGATATTCGCGGAAGCCGATCTTTGCGGGCTCTGGATACCGGAAAAATACGGCGGGTTCGGACAGTCGGTCATGGCGTTCTGCCTCGCGACCGAAGAGATCAGCCGGGTCTGCGGCGGGGTCGGCGTCACTTTCGCGGCGACCGGCCTGGGCGGGACCCCTATACTATTATTCGGAACAGAAGAGCAAAAGCAAAAATACCTGCCCGCTCTCGCTTCCGGCAAAAAACTGGCGGCGTTCGGACTGACCGAGGCCAATGCCGGATCGGATGCCAGCGGGCTGGAAACGACCGCGACCAAGGACGGCGACTACTTTATTTTGAACGGCACCAAGCAGTGGATCACGAACGGCGGCGAAGCGGAGACCTATTCGGTGGTCGCGATCACCGACAAGACCACGGGGCCGCGCGGAGCGACCGCTTTTATATTAGAGAAGGATACCCCCGGCTTTACGTTCGGAAAAAAGGAAAAGAAAATGGGGATCCGTTGTTCGGCAACCCGCGAGCTTGTTTTCCAGGACTGCAAGATACATAAGAGCCAGATCCTCGGGAAAGAGGGGATGGGCTTTATCGTCGCGATGAGGACGCTCGACATGACGCGGCCGGGCATCGGCGCGCAGGCAGTCGGGATCGCCCAGGGCGCGCTTGACGAATCGATCAAATACGCCAGGCAAAGGGTCCAGTTCGGAAAACCGATCATCTCGATCCAGGCCATACAGCACATGCTGGCCGACATGGCGACCCAGATCGAAGCTTCCCGCGCGCTGGTCTATTCGGTAGCCCGGCTGGTCGACTCCGGCTCAAAAGAATTTACCAAGGAAGCATCAATGGCCAAGCTGATCGCCTCCGACACTGCCATGTTCGTTACCACGCAGGCGGTGCAAATCCTCGCCGGCTATGGCTATATGCGGGAATATCCGGTGGAGAAGATGATGCGCGACGCCAAGATCACGCAGATCTATGAAGGAACAAATCAGATCCAGCGCAACCAGATCGGTCTGGCGCTGGTGAAAGAAAGCGCCAAGAAATAAATGGATATCGCAGTCTGTATAAAGCAGGTGCCGGATACGACTGAGGTCAGGATCAATCCCGAGACCAATACTCTTATCCGTGAGGGCGTACCGAGCATCGTCAACCCGTTCGACGAGAACGCAGTCGAAGAAGCGCTCCGCCTGCGCGAGAAGCACGGCGGCAAGGTTACGGTCATCACCATGGGCCCGCCACAGGCGACCGAAGCACTCAAGCAGACGATCGCCATGGGCGCGGATGAAGTTTACCTGATATCCGACCGCGCGTTCGCCGGCTCCGACACCTGGGCCACTTCTTATACATTAGCCACTGCCATCAAGAAACTTGGGAAATTCGACCTGATCCTCTGCGGCAAGCAGGCGATTGACGGCGATACCGCCCAGGTCGGACCGGGCATCGCCGAGTGGCTCAATATCCCACAGGTAACCTTCGCGGTGAAGGTCGAAGTGGAAGGCGCAAAAGCCAGGGTCGAGCGGATGCTCGAAGAAGTGAACGAGCTGGTAGAGGTCCCGCTTCCCGCCATGATCACAGTCGTAAAGCAGATCAATGAGCCCCGTCCGCCATCGCTCAAGGGCTTGATGCGGGCAAAGAAAGCTGAGATCAAAATCCTTTCGGCTACGGACATCGAAGCCGATCAGACCATAACCGGGCTCAAGGGTTCGCCGACCCGCGTGATGAAGATATTCGCTCCGCCGGCCAAGGGTGGGGGAGAAAGGCTAAGCGGCTCGACCGATGAAATGGTCACAACGCTTGTGAATAAGCTCCGCGAAAGGAAGATATTCTAATGGACCTGAGAAATAATCCCAACGAAACAGCGGATTGGAAGGGCATTTGGATATTTGCCGAGCAGCATGGCGGCAACATCCAGAATGTCGGCTATGAGCTTATTGCCGAAGGGAAAAAACTGGCCGAATCGCTGAACTGCGAAGTCTCCGCGGTGCTCGCGGGCGACGAGTCGATCGAAGGCCAGCTCCAATCGCTCTTTGACTTCGGGGCGGATAAAGTTTATCTGGTGACCCACCCCGAACTCAAACACTATCGCACCGCTCCTTATACCAGAGCGCTGACCGATCTTTTAAATAAATATAAGCCGGAGATCTTCCTGATCGGAGCGACCACCACCGGCCGCGACCTGGCCGCCCGCATGGCGGTGCGGGTCAATTGCGGACTGACGGCCGACTGCACCGGGCTTTCGATCGACCCGGTTAAAAAAATCCTTCAGCAGACCCGCCCGGCGTTCGGCGGCAACATCATGGCGACCATTCTCTCTCCCAACCACCGGCCGCAGATGGCTACGGTCCGGCCCAAAGTCTTCAAAAAAGAGAAAGTCCGAAATCCGAAATCCGAACAAAGTAATTTAATTAGATTTAAACCCGAAATGAAAGATGAAGACCTTCTGGTAAAGATCATTAGTATCATTAAAGATGAATCGATAAAGGTTAATCTTCAGGAAGCGGAAATAATCGTATCCGGCGGACGCGGCATTCAGGACCCAAAAAATTTTAAAATGATAGAAGAATTAGCGCAAGCGGTTGGCGGCGCGGTAGGAGCTTCACGTGCCACGGTTGACGCGGGCTGGATATCAGCCCACCATCAGGTCGGCCAGACGGGGAAGACCGTCGCGCCAAAGCTTTACATCGCCTGCGGGATCGCCGGCAAGATACAGCATCTGGTGGGCATGCAGGGTTCAGACACGATCGTCGCGATCAACAAGGATCCCGACGCGCCGATCTTCACGGTCGCGACCTACGGCATCGTTGGCGATTGCCTTGAGGTAGTCCCGGCTTTGACCCGCAAGATCAGGGAGGTCAGGGGTTGAAGACGGCCTTTGTCTTTCCGGGGCAGGGATCGCAGTTCGTGGGGATGGGGAAGGGGTTCGCGGATGCGCTGCTCGATGAAGCAGGCCAGGTGCTTGGGTTCGACCTGAAAAAAATTTGTTTTGAAGGGCCGGAAGAAGAGTTGAAGAAGACGGAAATAACTCAGCCGGCTATATTGACGGTAAGCGTTGCCGCTTTGGGACTTTTGAAAATAAAGCCGGACGTGGTGGCCGGACATTCGCTGGGCGAATATTCGGCTTTGGTCGCGGCGGGCGCGATCGGCTTTCGCGACGCGGTAAGGATCGTTCGCCTGCGCGGCAAGTTCATGCAGGAAGCAGTCCCGGTGGGAGAGGGCGCGATGGCAGCAGTGCTCATGCCGCCCCGTGACAGGCTGGCGGAGATCTGCGCGCAGGTAGGAAACGTCCAACCGGCGAACCTGAACAGTCCCGACCAGGTGGTGATCTCCGGAAAAAAGGAAGCGGTCGAGGAAGCGGGAAAAAAGTTGAAAGAAGCGGGCGCAAAGAGGATAATACCTCTTATGGTTTCGGCTCCGTTCCATAGCCAGCTGATGGAGCCGGCGGCAAAAAAGCTCAAGGATGTGCTGTCGAAGATAACGATCCGTGACGCTCAAGTTCCGGTAGTGGCCAATGTAACGGCGGATTATGTGACCTCCGCCGACCAGATACGGGATCTTCTGATAAAACAGGTCACCGGATCGGTTTTATGGGAAGATTCGGTAAAAAAAATGATCGCTGACGGGGTTAAGATGTTCGTGGAGGTGGGCCCGGGCAAAGTATTGTCCGGCCTCATTAAGAAGATCGATCCGTCGGCAGAAGTGAGGACATACGATGAAGTTAAAGGGTAAAGTCGCCTTTATTACCGGCGCCGCGCAGGGTATCGGGAAAGCGATCGCGGCCGCTTTGGCAAAAGAAGGCGCGGATATAATCGTTTCAGACATCAATCTGGAGCTTGCTGTCCAGACCGCGTCCGAGATCGAAAAAATAGGCGTCAGGGCTATGGCGGTAAAATCCAATGTCGCCGATTACTGCGATGCCGAGCAGGGAGTGAACCAGGCGGTGGCCGAGATGGGCAAGATCGACATTTTGGTCAATAACGCCGGCATCACCAAGGACGGATTATTGATTAGAATGAAGCCGGAGGACTGGGCGGCCGTGATCGCGGTCAACCTTACCGGCGTTTTCAACATGACCAAGATCGTATCTACTCTAATGATGAAACAGCGGTCGGGAAAGATAATCAATATCGCGAGCATCGTCGGCGAGATGGGCAACTTCGGCCAGGCCAATTACGCGGCCAGCAAGGGAGGCGTGATCGCCTTTACCAAGACCGTGGCCCGGGAGCTGGCCAGCCGCAATGTCTGCGCGAATGCCGTCGCTCCGGGTTTCATTCAAACGGCGATGACCGATAAATTAAGCGATGAGGTGAAGAAAGCGATGCTGACACAGGTGCCGGCCGGCAAGCTTGGCCAGCCGGAAGATGTCGCCAACGCGGTCCTATTCCTTTCTACCTCCGATTCCGATTATATTACCGGCCAGGTGATAAACGTGAACGGCGGTATGTTGATGAATACGTAAGACAAAAATGATCCGAGAATTAATTTAAAGGAGGTGAGTTTGTAAATGGACGAGAATCAGATATTCGAAGCAGTAAAAAAGGTAGTAGTTGAGCAGCTCGGCGTTTCCGAATCGGAAGTGAAAAGAGAATCTTCATTCGTGGACGATCTGGGCGCCGACTCTTTGGACACGGTGGAGCTGGTCATGGCGCTTGAAGAGAACTTCTCGATCGAGATCCCGGACGAAGAAGCGGAGAAGATCAAGACCGTGGGCGATTCCATAAACTATATCATGTCTCATGCGAAAAAATAAAAGATGAAATTACCGCAATTAAAAATAGGGGAATTGGTCGCCCGGATCCCGATCATACAGGGCGGGATGGCGGTCAGGATCTCGACCGGGAACCTCGCGGGCGCGGTCGCCGCGGAGGGCGGCATCGGCGTGATCGGCGCGTCGGGCATGGCCTTCGATGAGCTGAGCCGCGAGATCCGCATCGCGAAGGAAAAGGCGCAGGGCGGGATTGTCGGGATAAATATAATGTTCGCCGCCCGGGAGTTCGTGGGAATCGTCCAGACCGCGATAAAGGAAAAGATCGACCTGATCTTTACCGGCGCCGGTTTCTCGCGGGATATTTTTAAAATGGGGAGCGGTTCGAACATTCCCATTATCCCGATCGTTTCTACCGCCCGGCTGGCGTTGACCGCCGAAAAGTCGGGTGCGGCGGCGGTCGTGGTGGAGGGAAAAGAGGCGGGAGGCCATCTGGGGACCGACCGTTCGGTCTGGGATATCGTTCCCGAGGTAAGGGAAGCGGTGAAGATCCCGGTAGTAGCGGCGGGCGGAATATCCGACGGCCGGGACATTTGCCGGGCGTTCAAGCTGGGCGCGAACGGAGTGCAGATCGCGACCCGTTTCGTGCTGTCGGAAGAATGCAATGCCGCTCCGGAATACAAGCGCCGCTACCAGACCGCGAGAAAGGAAGATATCGTGCAGATAACTTCTCCGGTCGGCATGCCGGGCCGGGCGATAAGGACGGCGTTTGTGGAGAAGATCTTGAGCAAGAATCCTCCGCGCCCGATCGGCTGCGATTTTTGCCTTAAAAGATGTTCGCTGGAATATTGTATAATACAGTCTCTGATAAACTCCCAGAAGGGGGATATCGATCACGGAATAGTTTTTTCGGGGGAGAATGTCTGGAAAATAAAAGACCGGAGCATTAAACCCGCGAAAAAGATAATCGAAGAACTAGTTTCGGAAGCAGAGGAGGTGAATGATTGTTGAACAGGGTCGTAATAACCGGCCTGGGGGCGGTAACGCCCATTGGTATCGGCCATAAAGCTTTTTTTGAGAATCTGCTGGCGGGCAAGAGCGGGATCGGAAAGATTACAGCCTTTGACGCTTCCGCTTTCAATTCCCGGATCGCCGGACAGATAAACGATTTCGATCCCTCGCTGTACATGGACCGGAAGGAAGCCAAAAAAATGGTGCGGTTCATTCAGCTTGCGATCGCCGCGTCCCGGCTGGCGGTCGAAGACGCCAAACTGTCGATAACAACTGAAAACGCGGATGAAATCGGCGTAATGCTCGGCTCCGGCATTGGAGGCATCAGCTTCTTTGAGGAGCAGGTAGCCATTCTCAATGCCAAAGGCCCGGACCGCCTGTCTCCGTTCGCGGTCCCTTACATGATCTGCAACATGGCGGCGGGCGTGGTTTCGATCCAGCTCGGAGTTAAAGGTCCGAACAGCTGCGTGGTCACCGCCTGCGCGACCGGCACCCACAACATTGGGGACGCTTTCCGGATACTTCAAAGAGGGGACGCCAAAATAATGCTGGCCGGCGGGGCCGAAGCGACCATTACCCCGATGGGGATCGGGAGTTTTTGCGCGGCCAGGGCGCTGGCTACCGGTTTTAATGACGATCCGCAGAAGGCTTCCCGTCCGTTCGATAAAAAGAGAGAGGGGTTCGTGATGGGCGAAGGGGCGGGGGTGGTCGTGCTGGAAACGCTCGAAGGCGCGAAAGCGCGCGGAGCGAAGATCTACGCGGAGCTTACGGGATACGGCATGAGCGGGGACGCGTATCATATAACCTCTCCGGCGCCGGGCGGCGAAGGAGCGTCGCGGGCGATCAAAGCCGCGCTCAAAGATGCGAATCTGAAGA
>CAIYXV010000021.1 GCA_903930225.1 uncultured bacterium
AAGGCGTTAAAAGTGTCCACGTTATTGACGGCCGCATTCCGCACGCCATTCTCCTCGAGCTCTTCACCGACCATGGTATCGGGACGATGGTCCGCAAGTAGGAGATATTATGTCCGAGCTTTCGAAGCTCAAACTGCCCACTCCTAAAGACACCGGCAAAAAAACCGTGTTAGCGGCGCTGCGGGCCAGAAAAACCGTCCGCGAGATCAGCGGCAAAAAGCTTCCCCTCCAGCTCCTCTCCGATCTTCTCTGGGCGGGATTTGGCGTGAACCGCAAGAAAGGTCCATTCGGTATCGGCGGCCGCACTGCCGGCTCGGCCAGTAACTCACAGGAGATCGAGCTTTATGTCACCATGGAGGAAGGCACTTATTATTATGATGCGGTCCCTCATCGTCTTGTCCCGGTCGCGGCCGGAGATCTGCGCAAGCTGGCGCTCAACCGTGGCCAGCAGGACATGGGTGCCGACGCTCCGGTGAGTATTATTTTTGTAGCGAATATTGATAAGTTAGTTCATTCCAAGGGATATATGGAGCCGGGTTTAAGGGAATCGGAAACACAAAAGTCTTATTATTATGTGGATTGCGGCTGGATCGCGGGCAATGTCGGCGTCTTTGCCGCCTCGCAAGGTTTAACAGCCTGGTTCCATAACTGCCAGAAGGATGCCCTGCACGAAAAGTTGAAGCTGCGTTCCGACCAGCGCGTCCTTTTTGCCCAGACGGTGGGGTGGCCTGAACGAGGGAATATTTAAGGGTAAGGCGGGGGGGGGGATTTTATTTATTACAACGGATTTGATGAATAGTATCTTAATTAGGGAGGGGATAAAATGGATGGATGGCAATTCTGGTGTATTTTTATAATATTGTTTGTTTTAGGAATATTTGTTGAACAGTGCTCGGTTAAACTCGGTGATATTTTAGAGATTTTGAAAGCAATTAGAGAAAAACAATCTTCTTGAATTTATTTCCTGTCAATCAAAACAATGTTGAGCAGCACTGTGGGATAAACAATAAAAATTGAGACATCAAGCAGATCTTTCAGCGGAGCAATTCGACAAGATCACTTTCTGTCGCTAATCAATACCCCGCCAACCCCGACATTCTCCGGTGCTGTTTCGGTGAAAGTGACAATATAGGCCTGGCGGGGGAATTTATAAGCCTTTTCCATGGCGTCCGTTACTTCCTTGACCAGCGCCCGTTTTGTTTCCACAATTTCGATCTTCGGCCCGTCAATATATGCGTTTGGCATGTTTAACTCCTTTGCTTTCAATTTGCGAATTCCTAATTGCGAATGACGAATGAATGTGTGCCATCGGCACAATAAATAATATCGCAAAGCGATACAATAATTCGTAATTAGTAATTAATATTTCTCCCGTCATCTGCGGGTGGCCAAAGCAGAGATCAGGCCGATCACCACTATGCTCTGTACGACAATATAGGTCTCGCGATAGTTCTTTATTTCATTCTTTAATCCCGTCAAGTCCGCGGTATATGGATGGAGCGTGAGAGTTCCTCCGGCCGTGCTTTCCCTAGACGCGATCGCCAGGTCCCGGCCCAGGGTCAATTCTGTCGCGCCCGCCATCGTTGAGGCCAGGGCCAGCATAAGCGCGAGGCAAATAGTTCTTTTGATCATCTGTGCAGCCATATGTATACCATGATGACGCCGGCGATCAGCCAGTAGCAGGTCTGCTGGTAATTGTACGCCCGGATCTCTTCTTCGAGATAATCGGTCTTCGGCTGGTATTCCTGCACCACCAGCACTTCCGCCGAAGCGGGAAGATGGATCACTGTCGGCTGGTCAATGCTTATGACTTCCATGCTCCTAAGCGCTGAGATCGGATAGATCCGGGGCTCAGTGGCCGCTCTCGCCGCCGGTGCCAAAAAGCAGAGTATCAGGACCGCGGCGATCGTCCGCATCATGAAACGCTCACCGGTGGGCGACCACATAGATCAGGCTTGATACTAGTACCGTCCAGAGAATGGCGTACTGTATCCGGAAGATCCGGAATTCGTCGCGGAGGCTCGTGGTGTCGATGGGATAGGGGGTGACATTTATAATCCGGGTCTGCGGGTCGAGCGGGATCAGGTCGTACTTTCCCTCGCTAAGCGATGCGCCTCCTATCTTTAATGTTCCGTAGACGATCAGCTTAGGCTCGCGGTTGTATTTGAACTTCGTCCCCGTCTCGATCGTCAGCTCCGTTTCGGCGGGGACGGTCACATCGCCGTCCAGCTGCACTTCTCCCGACCAGACCTCGCTTGCCTCCAGCGTTCCGCTCCTGACTATGACCGCATGGACGGAGCCGGCCGCGGAACAGTTGATGATGATCAGCGCGATCAACAGAACGGAAAGATGTTTCATTGATCCCCCTTATCTTTTTCTCAAATAAGCGTAAGCGGCCAGCGCGCCAATGATGACGGTCCAGAAGGTGGCATACTGAAAACGGAAATCCCTGAACTCAGCCGCTTCTTTTTTGAGCTCTTTCTGGTCGACCAAAAGGACCACGGTCCTGACCGAATTGTCGAGATAAAGGTGCCGCACCGGCTCGGCGGCAAAGGCGGGGAGACCGTTCATTATCATGATCACGGCCAGGATCAGGCTTATCGTTCTCATCGTTTTTGTGCCCAGGGCGCCATTCTACTACTTTTCCCGGTCGTAATGCGAGCATGAAAGGAAGGCGCGATAGTGGTACTACTTCTTCTTTGCCGCCTTTTTCTGTTTTGCCGGCAACGCGGAAACATGATCCATCGACCGCTTGAGCCACTTATTTAGGAATGCCGGTTTATTGATCAGATGTTCCGGCAAAACAACGTATTCTTTCATGATCCGGCCGGACATGGGCTCGAACGGGGTTATTTCATCCGATCCTTCCCTGATCTTTTCCCTGTCCGTTTCCGATAGCCTGATAAAGAAATTATCCTGGTGCAGGCCGGAGAACATGTTGCCCTTAATGAAGTAGGCCGGACAGCCGAACATCGGCTTCTTTTCGCATTTGACGTTCGCGAATATCCCTTCGACCAGCTCCACCATTTCCGGCGAATTCTTTTTCCAGACGTTTTTCACGCGCTTATTTTCCGTACAATACTTTAAGCTGATCGACCGTGGGATTCTCAGGATAATATTCTCCCTGCGGCCCGAGGTAGCCGTTCCCGTACTTTGTCAATTTGACCGCGGTGAACGATCCTTTGGAATTAGGGACGTTTACGGTGGAGATCGATCCCGGAGGATATTCGGTCGAGCCCGCGTAAGTCAGGGTGTTGATCGAAGGATCATTCACCGGGGGAGAGACTACGATATATTGCGTATTATAAGAACGATAATACACGCTGTCATAATAATAGTAGGGGGCGCCGCCAACGATGACGGTCAGATACCCGTCAGGAAGAAATGAAACGGCCGCGCCGATCGGCGGGCGGATGATATAAAAACCGTGCGGGGCGGGGCGGTAAAACCGGCCCGCGAAGAAATGGAACCTTTCTCCCCTGAACCCGAATTCCTGGTGCCGGATCGGCAGCGATCTTACCCATCCCCGGCGAAATTCGGCCAGGGAGGGCAGGACCAGCAGGGCGGTGGCAACCGAGACCAGAATGATTATGGCGCCGAATTTATTTATTTTCAGATTCATTGTTCATTCCTCCTTGTTCATTCCAACTTGTTTGACCGCTCAACGGCCAAAATAGTTCCATTCTGGAATTAAGAGAAAACTATTTTTTACTTTGAGAAATATATTTCTCCGGCTCTTTCTCGAACGCTTCTTTGTCGTGTTTGTTGCAAAAATAATATTTGGCCCCTTTGTATTCTGAAACCCATTTGGCCATTT
This sequence comes from uncultured bacterium, assembly GCA_903930225.1. Lineage (GTDB taxonomy): Bacteria > Margulisbacteria > WOR-1 > XYC2-FULL-46-14 > WPAF01 > CAIYXV01. Next base: position 3,818 of record CAIYXV010000021.1, read on the forward strand.
TTTCTTCGACCGTCATGCCGCAGACAGGATCGATCGCCATATATTTTACCCCCCTAGTTGCGCTGTGATACAATTTAAACGCTGATGCCCAAAAATTGCCTGATGATCAGACCGATCACAAAGCTTAAAAACGCCACCCCAAGGCTGATGACCAACATTTCCGCGAACCGGCGCCGGAAAGGGACTTCTTTAACGACCGAATAATAATAATTGAAAAATCCGATCATAATGACTGCCGCCAGCAGGGTCAGCAGCATTGCGGTAAAAGGATTGTTCAATAACAGGAAGGGCAGGACCAGGAAAAAGACGACGATGAAATAAGTCAACCCGGTATAAAACGCCGACTTGACGGGGCTCATGGAGCCCTCGACCTTGGTGGAAAGATATTCAGAAGCGGCCATGGACAGCGCGGCCGCGACGCCGGTGATCAGTCCGGCTACTCCTACCAGTTTCTCGTTCTGCAGGGCAAAGGTGAGGCCCGCCAGCGTGCCGGTCAGCTCGACCAGCGCGTCATTCATTCCCAAAACCACCGCGCCGATGTATTTGAGCTTTTCCTCTTCGATCAGTTTGACCAGCTCTTGTTCGTGGCCGTTCTCGTCTTTGATTATTTGCTCTATCTCCGGGATAACGCCGATCATTTTCCGGTAAGCTTCCTGCGCGCCTTTTTCGCCGTTCTCCATCAGCTTGACGCTAAATGTGATGCCAAATATCCGGGCGAGGAGCAGATACCAAAAGATCTTCAATCGACTTGGCTTAACTTCACGATTGGTATAGCTTTTATAGATATTGTAATGGCGAAGCTCGTCGTCGGATATCTTTTTTACGTTGAGGCGCTTCTGCTCCGTTTTTTCCAGTTGAGAAAGCTGCTCGTAAATAATATGCTCGCTGATCTCGTTTTTCTGGAAATTCAGCAGTATCCCAATGTTTTTATCGTCAAGCTTATCCATTTGCGAGGAACATTATACTATATAATCAATAATATATGCTGCGGAAAAATATTTCTGTTGTTATAATAGCGACGGCATAAGGTCAAGGATGGGGGGCGCTAAATAATCGTTTTCCCGGTCTTGACAACGCTGATCGATAGCTTATAATTTGCTTGCCGGAAATAAGGAGGATAAATGCGTAAAAAGATACGGATTCCTTTTATTCTGTTCTCATTATTGATAATTGCGGTATTTTATACGTCCTGTAATACCGCGCAGACCCCAAGCTCATCAAATTCATCTAATTCGGAGGTTGTTTATCCGACCTGGATAGGGATATATAACGGATATCATAATCAAGTCGTAAAAATATTGGCTACCAGATTGGACAACGGAAAATCGTATCAGGCAACCTTTGCCGTGGCGGCCAATTCTGGGTCCACGGCTTCCGATGTGGCGCTGCCCATACCCGAGAATACATCCTACGAAGTCACCGTTTATACCGGCGATAGTCACAGCATATATTGGAATTCGATCTATCTTTCGATCCTTTCGGAAAACGCCAAGGCTAAATTGTTCATTTCGGAAAGTCCTACTAGCTATACTCAAAATTTGCCGCTTAGCGACAGCTATTTTGCCGGTATTCAGGCCAGCGGGAACAATTGATTATGCCCCTAATATCAAGAAAGGAATCGATCAAAACTACCCTTATTAGCGGTTTGGTCATCTTGGCTCTGGGCGGATGGCTGCTTCATATCCGCACGCATCCTCCTCTGACGGCCGGCGAAAACCTGGTTCCTTTTATTGCTGGGATATTAAGCATTATAATTATTCCTATCCTCTTCTGGTTCCGGTCAACCTCGGCGTATGCCTATGTCATTAACGGGTTCCTGGTCATTATCGGAGCGATCACCATGGCCCACTTTTCGATCGTCAGCTTCAGCGGCCCGCTTACCCTTTCAAGCCTTCTTTTTAGGACCACACTGCCGGACGTGTTGATGTTATGGGGTAAATTCGCACTGGGCAAAGCGCTGTTCGATCTGGAACTGCTGAATTCTGCGACCGATACCGTGCCAAAGGGCCGCTTTTTCAGGTATCCGAACAACGGCTGGTGGCTGGTCCATCTTTTGTCCTGGTCGGCCGTTTACGCGCTGGGGAATATTCTATGGAAATAGGAGAGGTCTATTATGTTTAGGTTCATGCTATATAAACCCGGCTGGTGGATACTGCATATAATTGCGATCGCGTTCGTGTTCTGGCTGGGCCACGCGATAAGGTTCTAGCAGTAGATTAGACCTGCCCTCCGGCCTTGCGATCGTGGAGCGCTTTTAATTCATTTTTCATTTCAATAAATCTTTGGCCGGAAAGCGGATAAAAGATCATGATCAGGAAGGCGGCGGCCAGTGCCAGGAACGGCAGGCCGGCGATCAGAAGGCGCAGCCCGAAAATATAGGTAGCAGACTGGATTAAGATATGCGGATCATAGGCGGTGAGGATAAAAACGATCCCCAGGCTGGCCGCTTCCATGCCGATGGCGAATCGGGTAATGAAGGCGTTGAAGCCGAAAAACATCCCCTCCCGGCGCACCCCGCTCCGCAGTTCATCCTCATCGATCACATCCGAGATCAGGATATCGGAGATCAAGATGATCCCCGCCAGCCCGATCCCCACCAGAGCAGTCGCGATCAGACAGGCCGTATAACTCCTGACGAAAAAGAACGGCAGGAGCGACAGGGCCAAAAATGATATCGCTGCCAGATAAGTGTTCTTGGCCCCGTACCTAACCGCCGGTATCCTCCACATAAACATCATGATCATAGCGACCAGGAACGTGGAAAGCAGCATCAGTGAAGTTTCTGCCGCTCCGACCCCGAGGACATACTTGGCGTAAAACGGCATGACCGCCAGAACAATGGTGAAGACATACTGGATGAACAGGTTCGACATTACAAAGATCATAAATGACCGGCTGGTAAAAGTGGCGGCGATTGCCGCCCTGATCCCCAGCGGACGGCCGCGGCGGAATTCCTTTTTTTCGCCGCTGCCCAGCAGGGTCACCAGCATCACAAGCGTAATGGTCGAACCGAAGATCAGGCCCATTTTTCCCCAGCCGAGCGTGCTGTAGAGCAGGGGCGGCAGGGCGACGCCCAAGATCAGGCCCAGCATGCCGAAGGTCTGCCGGAAGGAATTCACCTCCGCCCTTTCGGAAAGGGACGGGAACATTTCAGGAAACAGCGCGGCCCAATTAAGGATCACGACCGTATATACCAGGTCAAAAAGGCAGATGATGAGGAGAAAATAAATTAACAGCCAGAGCGTGCCGGCGGCCGTCGGCGGCGTCCAGAGCAGAAAATACACCAGGCCGAAGGGGACCGCGCCCGCGGCGATATAAGGGATCCTTCTGCCCCAGGGGGTAATGGTGCGGTCGGAGACGTAGCCGGCGATCGGGTCGTTAATCGCGTTCCAGATACCGAAGACCAACATGGCCAGGGCCACCGGCCCGGCGTTCAATTTGATCACGTCGACATAAAAGAAAACGATATAGGTCGAGAACGACTGGTAAGAGAGGGCGGTGGCGACGGCGCCCAGGCTATAGGCTGCTTTTTTTATCACGTAAGCTGATTATCTCCTGCCGCAGGTCATCGGCCAACCTTTTATAGACATAATAATTTTCTTCCTTGCCCAGAAGCTCCCGGTATTTTTCCGGCCGGACCGGCCGGCCAAACGAGATCGTTATCTTCCCTCGTTTTTTGGGGAACAGGGAGTGCGGCGGCAGTATCTCAAATGTCCCGCCGATAAAGACCGGGACGACCGGGACGTTTAGTTCGACCGCCAGCAGTCCGACCCCGGCCTTGAACGGCATCAGTTCTCCCGTTTCCGACCAGGTGCCTTCGGGATTAATGTAGATCGCTTTGCCCGCGGCCAGCACCCGGGCGGAGGCCTGGAGTGCCGGGATAAAATCCTTTTCGGTGTCGATCCGGACCGAGTTGGTGGCGATAAAGATGAACATACGGGCGAACGGATTGTCGTAAAAGTGGGAAGTGGTCACGGCGTATAAATTTTCCCTCGCCCGCTTCGGCATCGCCCAGGCGATCAGTGGATAATCCGCGGCGCTGCAGTGGTTGGCCGCGATGATGTAAGCGCCTTCTGCGGGAAGATTCGAAACGCCGTCGATTGTTGCCTCGAACAATGTTCGGGAAAGCGCGGTCATCAGAAGATAGAAAAAATCACGGAACATCCCGGGAGGGGACCTGAAACTTTTCAGGAAGTCCTTATCCCCATAAGCCGAGGACAGGCCCAAAACTTTCCGCCAGTTATTGTCCTGCATATTGCGCGACCAGATTGATGATGTCCGCCACTTCATCTATCGGCATTGACTTCCCGCCTCCGGATGCTGAAGCTCGAGACTTTTTTTATATTCCGCCATTTCCGCCCTCGGTGGTGATCATGGTCAAAGACAGGGATATTATAGTACATCCGGCCTGGTTTGCTAATTGTTATCTTTGTAAGTATTCGGTCCCTCACCCGCAAACTTCTTATAGTTAACATTATTCTTGCCTCCCTCTCCCAAAGGGAGAGGGAGGATTGATAGAGTTTGTTTATATAGATCAACCTGGGTGAGGGCTTTTGAAAACCTGCCAAAATAATTATTGCAGGCCGTATCTTTTTATCGTAAAATCTAGGCATCATGAGATGGCATCCGAGAAAACTGTTAAGGACCAAGAACCTCAACTCCATTCTTGCCGAGAGTGACAACCCGCTTCATGGATTAAAGAAGGTTCTCGGTCCTTTTGACCTGATACTGCTCGGCATCGGCGTTATAATCGGCGCGGGTATATTCGCGACGGTGGGGACCGCGGCGGCGGGGGATTCCCTCCGGCCCGGCGCCGGCCCGGCTCTCATGGTTTCTTTCGCCATCACCGCTGTTGTATGCGGTTTCGCGGCGCTCTGCTACGCGGAACTGGCATCGCTTGTTCCGATCTCCGGCAGCGCTTATACTTATTCTTACGCGACCTTCGGCGAGCTGGTTGCCTGGATCATCGGCTGGGACCTGATGCTCGAATACGGCGTCGGCAGTATCGCGGTGTCGATCAGCTGGTCCGGCTATTTTATCGGCCTGCTCAAAAGCATCGGTATTACCATCCCGGCCTGGGCGATCGCCCACAACCTGCCCGCCATTTTCATCGTTACTGTTTTAACGATCCTTTTGGTTAAAGGCATCAAAGAAAGCGCTCGCTTCAGCATGGGGATCGTATTTATCAAATTGCTGGTGCTTGCTTTCTTTGTCGCGGTCGGCGTGTTCTTCGTCAAACCGCAAAACTGGGTGCCGTTCGCGCCGAACGGGTTTGCCGGCATCAAAGCCGGCGCCGCCATTGCCTTCTTTGCCTACATCGGTTTTGACTGTCTTTCGACCACCGCGGAAGAAACGAAAAATCCCAAGCGGGACCTGCCGATCGGCATTTTGGGCTCGCTCGCGATCTGTACGGTGATCTATATGGTCGTGACCGCCGTTTTCACCGGCATCATTCCGTTCTCGTACCTGACGACCGCACTGTCGCACCAAAAAGCGGAACCGCTGGCACTGGCCATGCAGTATATTAATTTAAACTGGGCTATGGGTATCGTTGCCATCGGCGCGGTGGCGGCGCAGATAGCAGTCTTGCTGGTCCTGATGATGGGGCAGGCGAGGATCTTTTTCTCTATGGCCAGGGATGGCTTGCTGCCGTCTTTCTTTTCCAAAGTCCACCCAAAGTTCAGAACCCCTTACGTTACGACCATCATCACCGGTTTGTTGATCGCGTTTTTTGCCGCTTTCACCAATATCGAAGAAATGGTCGACCTGACCAATATCGGGACGCTTTTTGCCTTTGTCCTGGTCTGCCTCGGGGTCATCATCCTGCGCGTAAAAGAGCCCAACCTTGACAGGGGATTCAAGGTACCCTTCAGTCCGCTGACGCCGCTTCTGGGAGCCGGAGCGTGTATTTTCCTTATGACCGGACTTCCGACCATCAGCTGGTATAGGTTCTTCATCTGGCTTATGCTCGGGCTGGTCGTGTATTTTTCTTACAGCATCAGGCACAGCCGTCTTAGAAAAGAAAAAAGCTGATCGCCGGTAAAAAGTTGCAATACCGGCACAATTAAAAAGCGGCCGTATGTTATAATCGTCCCATGCCAGGACTGAAAACGGTTCCCGGTACGGATGTTTTATACCGGGAGTGGAAGGTAGCCGACCCCAAAGCGGTAATACTGCTGGTCTACGGGATGGGAGCGCACAGCAGCCGCTGGGAATTCCTCGCTGATTTTCTGACAAAAAACCGGTACTCATCCTATGCGGTGGAGCTTAAAGGCTACGGCGAGACCAGCGACATGCCCCGGGGCCACATTGACAGTTTCAACATTTACTACAAAGACATAAAAAATCTGCTTGAACTGGTCAGGAAGGAGAATCCCGGGAAAAAAGTTTTTATCCTGGGGGAGAGCATGGGTGGGCTGATCTCTTTCAACCTGGCCTGCCTTTATCCCGATGATTTTGCCGGCGCGATCCTCATCTCTCCCGCGTTCAAGAACGGCCTTAAGTTCTCTATCCCCGAATATTTGTCGATCTTCGCGTCGCTCCTTTATAATTCCAAAAAGCAGTTCGCGATGCCTTTTACCTCCGCCATGTGCACTAAAGATTATGAATACCAGAAGCAGATGGATAACGACCCTCGGGAAGCGCACGTTGCCACGTCGAAAATGCTCTGGAACAACCTGGTCGAAGAAATGAGATCATGGAAGATGCGCGACGCGCTTAAGGCCCCGGTACTATTTCTGCTGGCCGGGGTAGATATGCTGGTCGACCCAAAAGAGAGCCGGAAGCTGTTCGATAAACTGAAACAAAACGACAAGCAAAAGATAGAGTATTCCGGCATGTATCACGCGCTGTCGATCGAGAAGGAGCGGCAAAAGGTGTTCGGCGATATTTTGAACTGGCTGGAGAAAAGGCTGTGAAATGTATTTCCTCCAGAGGCGGACTTGTGCTCGCGATCGATCAGGGGACGACAGGCAGCCGCGCCATCGTCTACGATAAAAATGGAAAGAAGCTCGCGAGCGCTTATCAGGAATTCCCGCAGTATTTTCCCCGGCCCGGCTGGGTGGAGCACGATCCCGAAGAGATCTGGGAAAGCGTAAACTCAAGCATTCAAAAGGTTTTAAAAAAAGTCGATCCAAAAGAGATCATTGCGATCGGCATCACCAATCAGCGGGAAACGACCGTGGTCTGGGATAAAAATACCGGGAAGCCGGTTTACAATGCGATCGTCTGGCAGTGCCGCCGCACCGCCGAAAGATGCAAAACCCTCGGTTCAAAAAAGGGCGTTAAAGAGCTTGTGCGAAAGAAGACCGGCCTGCCGATCGACGCGTATTTTTCGGCCACAAAGATCGAATGGATATTGAAAAATAGGGTCAAGGGGCAAGGGTCAAGCAGCAAGGATTTAATTTTTGGCACGACTGATACCTGGGTTTTGTGGAAATTAACCGGCGGAAGGGTGCACGCCACTGATCACACCAACGCTTCCCGCACCATGCTTTATAATATAGACCGGCGCGAGTGGGATCGGGACCTTTTAAGTATCTTTAATGTTCCGGGGAAAATGCTCCCAACGGTAAAAAACTCGTCCGGCATTTTCGGCAGAACGATAAAGATCGGCGACCTGCCATTCGGCATCCCGATCGCCGGGATCGCGGGCGATCAGCAGGCTGCGCTGTTCGGCCAGGCTTGCTTTAATCCGGGAACTATCAAGAATACTTATGGCACCGGCTGTTTTATCTTGCTTAACTCCGGGAAGAAACGACCCTCGTCAAAGCACGGTCTTATCACTACTCTCGGCTGCGGTCCCAAAGCCGAACCGGTCTATGTGCTGGAAGGTTCGGTCTTTATTGCCGGGGCGGCGATCCAGTGGCTGCGCGATAAACTGCAGATCATAAAAGCCTCGCCCGATTCCGAGAAGATGGCGCTTTCGGTCAAAGATAACGGCGGGATTTATTTTGTTCCCGCGTTCGTCGGTCTGGGTGCTCCTTACTGGGATCCCGACGCGAGGGGAACGATCACCGGCATCACGCGCGGGACCAGCCGGGCGCACATCGTCCGCGCCGCGCTGGAGGCGATGTGCTACTCGACCAAAGACGTCATATTGACGATGGAAAAGGATTCCGGCTTGAAGATCCGCGGTCTTAAGATCGACGGCGGGGCGGCGGCTAACGACTTTCTCTGCCGGTTCCAGGCGGACATTCTGGGGATCAATGTCATCCGCCCCAAAATAATCGAGACGACCTCGCTGGGGGCGGCGTATCTGGCGGGGTTGGGGGTGGGGCTGTTCAAAGACACAAACGAGATCAAGAAGCTGTGGGCGAAGGACCGTGACTTCCGGCCGGGAATGAAAAAGGCCGACGCCGAACATTATTATTCAGGATGGGAAAAAGCGGTCGCTAAGACCCTGACCCATGATGCGTAATTGGTACGATGTCGCGATCATCGGCGGAGGGATAACCGGCGCGTCGATCGCGCGCGAACTGTCGCGCTACCGGCTGAAGATCGTCCTACTCGAAAAAGAAGTTGAGCTCGCCTTCGGCGTTTCAAAATCGAATAGCGGCATAATCCACCCCGGCACGCAGAATCCTCCGGATTCATTGAAGGGGAAACTCTGCGTGCGGGGCAATCTGCTTACCAGAAAGATCGCCGGAGAGCTGGGCGTTGATTTTAAAGAGGTCGGCGAGCTGATCGTGATCTTTAATGAGGATGAAAGGCCGCGCCTGCTGCAGATAAAAAATGAAGCGGAAACGCTGGGCGTCCCAGGGCTCAAGATCGTTGACCGCAAATGGCTTGACGAGCATGAACCTAATTTGAGCAGGGAAGTTATCGCCGCACTTTATGCGCCTACCGCCGGCATCATCAGCCCGTACCGCATGGTATATGACCTGGCCGAGAACGCGGTCAAGAATGGCGTTCAAATATTTCTTGGACATAAAGTTATCGGCATTACTAAAGAAGCTGGAAACCTGCGACTAAACGTCGCGGTTTCCAGCGGCGAGGAACCGCGAGGCCGTGCCTGCCGGCAGGCAGGTTCACTCGCAGGTTCCGAGTGTACTTTCCGCTCGCGTTTTGTGGTCAATGCCGCGGGGCTTTTCGCGGATGAAGTCTCGGCCCTGGCAGGCGTCAATGATTTTAAGATACGCCCCCGCAAAGGCGAGGAATTCCTCCTGGATAAGAAAAAGGAGCATCTGACCAACCATATTATCTTTCCTCTGCCGACCAAAACCTCAAAAGGGATACTGGTCATTAAAACCTCGGACGGCAATCCGATGATCGGGCCGACCGCGCAGGAGATCGATGATAAAAATGATCTTTCAACTTCGGATGACGGCCTGTCAAAAGTTATCGAAGGCGCGCGGAAGATGATCCCGACGATCGACGGCAATGACATCATCGCCTATTTCGCGGGCCTGCGTCCAGTAGCCGGTGATGATTTCATCATCAGGCGTGAAGAAAAGGTCCCGGGATTCATAAACGTCGCCGGCATCCAGTCGCCCGGCCTTACCGCCGCGCCGGCTGTCGCTTTGATGGCGGTCGAGCTTTTAAAAAAATCAGGATTGCGGCTCGCGAAAAAATGGTTATTCAAAAAACATCGCCATCCAAGCGTTCATCTGTTCGCGGATCTTTTTTCGAAAACCAGGGAACTGATTAAAAAAAATCCATCTTACGGCGAGATCGTCTGCCGGTGCGAAATGGTCTCGGCTAAGGAGGTCCGCGATGCGATCAGGCGAGGAGCAAGAACGCTTGATGGCATCAAGTTCCGCACCCGCGCGCAGGCGGGCAGATGCCACGGCGGGTTCTGCACTATCAGGATAATAAAGATAATGCACGAAGAGCTCGGCATCCCGTACACTGAAATAACTAAAAGGGGGAATGGGTCGGAAGTGGTGAGGGGAGTCAGAGAATAGAAAATTGAAAATGGAAAATAGGAATAATGTAAAAGAAAGGGAATTGGTTGTTGTCGGCGGGGGGCCGGCGGGGATGGCGGCGGCGCTGTCCGCGTACGAGAACGGGGTCAGGGACATCCTGCTGATCGAACGGGACCAGTATTTGGGCGGCATTTTAAACCAGTGCATCCACCCCGGGTTCGGGCTCCGATATTTTCGGGAGAATCTCACCGGTCCTGAATATGCCGACCGGTTCATTAAAAAGATCAGTGCGGTACCGTCGATCGAGATCAGTTTAAAGTCATACGCTGTGAATTTAACGGCGGGAAGATATCTTGCTTATATTAAACCGGGAAAAATGGAAGAAGTTAAAGCGAAGGCGATCATAATGGCGACCGGCTGCCGCGAACGCACGCGCGAAATGGTCCATATTGCCGGCACGCGGCCTGCGGGCATATACCCTGCCGGGCTGGCGCAGAAGATGATCAACCTTGAAGGCTGGCTGCCAGGCCGTGAAGTGGTGATCGTCGGTTCGGGAGATATCGGGCTGATCATGGCGCGGCGCTTCACGCTCGAGGGGGCCAAGGTCAAGGCGGTGATTGAGATCCAGAAAACCTCCCGCGGGCTGATCCGCAATGTTGTCCAGTGCCTTGAAGATTTCGGGATCCCCCTCTATTTCAGCCATAAAATATCAAGGATCCACGGCCGGGACCGGGTGGAGAAGGTGGAAGTGGTTGAAGTGGATGATTCATTTAACGAGAAACCACAAACCAGATTTGAGATCACATGCGATACCGTCCTGATGTCGGTTGGCCTGATACCGGAGAACGAGCTGATCGAACTAGCCGGGGTTGCGATCGATAAAAAGACCAACACGCCGGTATCGGCTGAGGTCAATAAAACCTCGGTCCCCGGAATTTTCGTCTGCGGAAATTCTTTTAAGATCTATGATCTGGTGGACGGCGTGACCTACGACAGCGCTAAGGCGGGGAAAATGGCGGCCGAATATTTGAAGGGTCTTAAATGATAAAAAAGATCACCTGCATCGAATGTCCGCAGGGCTGCCAGCTGGAAGTGAATGTTGAAGAAGGGCGCGTGATCGGGCTGACCGGGAATAAATGCCCGAAAGGGGACGTCTACGGCCGGCAGGAGATCACCGATCCGCGGCGCGTTCTCTCCTCGACGGTATTGGCGAAAGGGTTGGAGATTAAGATGGTGCCGGTCCGGACCGATAAGCCGGTCCCAAAGAGCAAAATGTTCGCGGTGATGGAAGAAATAAAGAAAATCCGATTGACCAGACCGGTCGCGGTCGGTGACGTGATCATCGCGAATGTTTTGGGATCGGACGCGAACGTGGCGGCGTCTAGGGAAGTCGGACCGTAAGCGTTTTTATCGCGTTTATGGGGTGGGCCAGAGGCCCCCTCATGAAAGACTCGTCATATCTTACGCGAAGGAGGGGCGGGGGGAAGCGTTCTATTTTATACCTGACGCGGTAACTGCTATTCTTCTCTTCCGCTCCCGATATTTTCTGCTCTTTTAGATGCTCGAACGATTTTGAATACAGCAAATCGTTTATTTGCGTTATTATTGCTTCGCCGGTTGCAGCTTTGATCTGCGGATATTTGATGTTAAGGCGCGCGGTTTCGATTGTCTTTTCAATAACTGTGTAATTACTTTTATTATGGGGAAAGAAAAAATAATAAACAATTAGACCTGCGATGATGAGGAGAAGGATGATGGTCCGGCGCATACTTTATTCTCCCATTACCTTAACGATGACCCTTTTCTTCCGCTGGCCGTCCCATTCCCCGTAGAATACCTGCTGCCAGGGGCCAAAGTCGAGCTGGCCTTTGGTGATCGGTACCACCACTTCATGATTAAAGAGGATCGATTTCATATGCGCGTCGCCATTGCTTTCGCCCGTGCGGTGATGATTATAATTGGGGTTAAAAGGTGCCAGACGCTCCGCCCATTCCAAAAAATCCTGCTTGATGCCTGATTCTTCATCGTTTATAAAGATCGAGGCGGTAATATGCATCGCCGATACTAGCGCCATGCCATCTTTTATGCCCGATTTAGTAACGGCCTCTTCTACCTGGCCGGTAATATTGATGATCTCGCGCTTGTTCTTGGTCGTGAAATACAGATATTCGGTGTGGGTTTTCATGGGGATATTATACCAGAAACAAAACTATCAACGGATATGAAAACGAATAAACGAATGAAAAGATTCCGGATATCCGTTGATCCGTTTATTATTCGTTGATAGTTGCTTATCCGTTGATAGTTTTGGCCAACAAAAAAGCTGGAGAACCCTCCTCCGTCCTTTGGACTTCGGCGGGCAGGCAGGCGTTCAGGGCAATAAAAAAGCCCGAATCCTCCTTCGCTCTTCGAGCTTCGGCGGACGGGCAGGCTCGGACCAACAAAAAAGCCGGAGAACAGGCGTTCCGGCTTAGTTTGTACCAAATAAGAGGTCTGCAGTCTCCTCTACATGTATATCGTCAATTTCAGTCGGTAATTTCACTTTTGATGTAAATATATTTTAAGGTCTTGAAGTCATGAGGTCAGGGGGGCATGCAGTCATGAGGTCTTAAAAACAATGATCGCTTTTCTGCCTTTATTGATAGTCGCTTTGCTTCCTGTCCAGTCATGGATAGCATTGAAAATGGTCTGGTATTTGTAGCGATAATCTCGTCCCCGCCTGGTGCCGGAATCATTGGTGATAAATACGCCGGTCGAATCGTCATATCCTTTAAAGACCATATAATGATAAGCAGGACCGGGAGGAGTGTAATAGGGATTATGGAGCAGTCGTCCCGCCATGGGGGCGATGACTACATTGCCCTTTACCAGTTCTTCTTTAATATCTGAAACGGTGAATTCATGCCGAACGTCAGCCTGGACGTAATGATAATAATCCTTGACCAGTTTCGATGTTTTTGCCGCGGTCAGATCGAAGTGCCCACCGTAATGCTCTTCTTGATATTCGACTAAAGACAGGATCTCCTGATTTCCCGATCTCCGGTCAACCTGGCTGCCCTTCAGATAATGCATGGCCATGATGATGGCCGCTTCCTCGCAGGCGTCCTGCCACGGCTCGCTCCAGTTGCCGTAAGGCGCCTGACAGAGGAAAGGGACCGGTAGATCTACCTTTTGCGGCATGGGATAAGAGGGAAGTGCCCCGAAGCAGAAGACGATCAGGAAGACGCAAATCAATTGAGCGGCTATCCGTTGCATGGTATCATTTTATCATCATATGGAGAGAAAACGCCAAAGATCAAAAGAGACCGGCTGGAACGAAGTGGCCGACTGGTATGACGATCTGGTGGGGGAAGAAGGCTCCGATTACCACAAGAACGTTATCATCCCCGGCGTAATAAGGATGCTTGATCCCAAAAAAGGGGAAAAGATCCTCGATGTCGCCTGCGGGCAGGGCGTCTTCTGCCGGAAGCTGGCCGAAGCCGGCGCCGAAGCGGTCGGCATTGACGCTTCAAAAAAATTAATCGAGGCGGCGAAGACCAGGTCGGCCGGCATGCCGAATATCAAATACGCGGTCGTTGATGCGTCGAACATGAAGCTTTTTCAGGACGGAAGCTTTCAGGCGGCGGCATGCATTATGGCGATCCAGAACATCGATCCGATCGAGCCGGTACTCAAGGAAGTTTCGCGGGTCCTTAAACCGGGCGGAAGGGTAGTGATCGTAATGCTTCATCCCTGTTTCAGGATACCGAAGAACAGCCACTGGGGGTTCGATCAGAAAAAAGACATCCAGTACCGCCGGATCGACCGGTACCTGTCGGGAATTAAAGTACCGATCCGAATGCATCCCGGCTACGCTCCCGATCAGGTTACTTTTACTTTTCACCGTCCGCTGGCCGAGTATTTTAAGGTCTTGCGGTCAAGCGGTCTTGCGGTCATAGGTCTTGAGGAATGGGTGTCCCATAGGGTAAGCAAGCCCGGCCTGCGCAAAAAAGCCGAAGATTCATCCCGGATAGAGATCCCTATGTTCCTTTCCCTGCTTGCGGGTAAAACGAGCCGATGATTTCATTTAATCGCGTATTTCTGATAGAATTAATTTTGGCGGCCGCTCTTTTGGCCGGCTGCCAGAATAATATGAAACCACCGCTTGACCTTAATAACATAGACCGTTCCGTCCGGCCGCAGGAGGACTTCTATCAGTATGCCGTGGGGAACTGGCTCAAAAACAATCCCATTCCCGCCGATCACAGTTCCTGGGGAAGTTTTATCATTCTGTCCGAAGACAACCTGAAAATATTGAAAAAGATCATGGAGAATGCCGCGACCGCTTCTCCCGGCGATCCGATACGCAAAAAAGTCGGCGATTTTTACGCGATCGGCATGGACGAGAAAAAGATCGAAGCCGAAGGCCTATCTCCGGCCAAGCCGGAGCTTGAACGGATCGCAAAGATCACGGACCTTAAGGGATTGGCGCTTGAGATCGCCCACATGCACCAGTACACCTGCGAGCCTCTCTTTTCACTCTATGTCGGGCCGGACCTAAAGAACAGCGACCTGGTGACGGTCGGACTTTACCAGGGCGGGCTCAATCTTCCCGACCGCGATTATTATCTGAAAGACGACACCTATTCAAAAGGCATCCGAGAAAAATACCGGGTGTTTGCCGCCCGGATGCTTAAGCTGATGGGCCGCGACGAGAAGCAGGCGGCCGCCGTGGTGGAGTCGATCATTAAGATTGAAACGACGCTGGCGGGATTTTCGAGAAGCAAGACGGAATTGAGAGATCCGAATAAAAATTACCATCCAATGGCACTAAAAGGCCTGGTAAAACTATGTCCCAGGTTCGACTGGAAAGCTTATTTCTTTACTATCGGCCTTAAGTCGCCGGGGAAAATAAACGTCGGGCAGCCCGAATTTTTCAAAGGCCTGAACCATGTGCTGGCTACGATCCCCCTAAATGAATGGAAGGACTATCTGGCGTTCACGCTTATTAACGAGAACGCTGACTGCTTCAACTCCGCTTCGGTCAATCAGGAATTCGATTTTTACGGCCGAACGCTCAACGGGGCAAAAGAGATCACCCCGCGGTGGAAACGGGTGGTCGGCATTGTGAACGCCTGCATGAACGAAGCGGTGGGCCAGCTTTTTGTCCAGGAGATGTTTTCCCCCCGGGCCAGGGACCGGGCGCGCGAGATGGTTTCCGACATCCGGAACGCCTTCCGGGAAAGGATCAAAAAGCTCGACTGGATGAGCGGGCCGACCCAAAAAGCGGCGATCAAAAAGCTTGACGCGATGACACTGAAGATCGGATATCCCGACAAATGGAAAGACTATTCGAAGCTGGAGATAAAGCCTGACTCGTATTTTGCGAACGTGGTCCGGGCGAGTGTGCTTGAGTTTCGGCGGGATCTAAAAAAGGTCGGCAAAAAAGTTGACCGTAAAGAATGGCATATGCCGGCGCAGATCGTGAACGCCGGGTACATGCCGCAGAGCAATGAAATGATATTCCCTGCCGGCATTCTCCAGCCGCCGTTCTTCAATGCCGAGGCCGACGACGCGGTGAATTACGGCGCCATCGGCACGGTGATCGCGCATGAAATGACGCATGGTTTTGACGACCAGGGAAGAAAGTTCGACGCCAGGGGCAACATGAAAGAGTGGTGGACGAAAGAGGATGGGGCGAGGTTCAAGAAAAAAGCGGATAAGGTTGCCGCACAATTCGCTAAATATGAGCTGTTCCCGGGAATGCATGTGAACGGAGAATTAACGCTTGGCGAGAATATTGCCGATCTGGGAGGGTTGAGCATCTCCTTTGACGCGCTAAAGAAACTGCTTGAAGCGAAAAAGAGGGAAAAGATCGACGGCCTGACCGCCGAACAGAGGTTTTTCCTCTCTTACGCCCAGGTCTGGCGGAGCAATAACCGGGACGAGAGGATGAAGATGCTCCTGAAGATCGATCCGCATTCACCGGCAAAGTACCGCGTGAACGGGCCGCTCTCCAACCTGACGGATTTTTATGCCGTGTTCGATGTTATACCGACGGACAAAATGTCCCGTCCGCTCAACGAACGCGCCCGGATCTGGTAGAACCTCTATTATTTTCTCTTTCTTTTTTGGGGCTATGCCAAAACAGAAAGAGAAAAATAAATAGTATCAAATGTGAGCCCATTTATTGGTTGTCGCTTCCGCCTCTGTTATAATAACAATATATGTGCTATGCGATACCCGGCAAAGTCACGGAAATAAGCGGGAAGAACGTTACCGTCGACTATTTCGGCGAAAAGAAAAAGGCGATCAATGAGATCGTTAACCTGAAAACGGGCGATTACATTTACGCCCAGGGCGGATATGTGATCCAGACCGTTCCCGCAAAAGAAGCGCTCGAGATACTCGAAACCTGGAAAGAGCTGTTCTTTGAACTGCGCGAGACCGATCTTAGGATCTCGAAGCTTCCTGTGGATGAGAGCGGGGTTGACCGTAAGTTTTCCCTGATACTTGATAAAGCCGCCGAAGGCAGGGCCTTAACGCGTGAAGAACTGCTGGTCCTGCTTGCGACCGAAAACCCGGCCGAGCAGGACTTTTTGTTCAAGACCGCCAATTTTCTCCGCCAGAAGCATCTTTCCAATTCCTGCTGCGTCCACGGGATAATAGAATTTTCCAATTATTGCAAGAACGATTGTGCCTACTGCGGCATTCGCCGTAGCAATTCGATCCTTCAAAGATACCGCATGACGGACGAAGAGATCCTGTCAACCGTCGATGAAGCGGTTGAAAAACACGGCTTCAAAGCGCTGGTACTGCAGTCTGGCGAAGACCCCGAGTTTGGCGTCGATCGGGTAGCGGAATTAATAAGAGAAATAAAAAAGCGCCACGCGGTCCTGCTCTTTGCTTCGATCGGGGAGGTGGGGAAAAGCGGGCTTTTGAAACTATATGAGGCCGGGGCGAGGGGCCTGCTTATGCGTTTTGAGACCAGCGATCCGAAGCTTTATTCAAATCTCCATTGCGGCGATCTGCTTGAGGACCGCCTGCGGGACATCCGGGATGCCTATCAATTGGGATATCTGGTCCTGACCGGTGCCCTGATCGGTCTTCCCGGCCAGACGCTTGAAAGCCGGCTCGATGATATTTTATTGACCAAGGAGCTCAATGCTGAAATGTATACTTTCGGCCCGATTTTACCGTCGGGGCCAAAGACTGAGATCGTGCTCAAGACCCTGGCCGTGGCTCGGATCGTCGATCCGCAAAACGCCAAGATCGTGGTCACGACGGGATTCGAGACCCTGGACCCGAACGCGAGGCGGCGGGGGCTTATGGCGGGAGCGAATTCGGTGATGCTGAATGCGACCCCGCTCAAATACCGCCGATTATATGATATTTATCCCAACCGGGCGCACGGGACAGAATCGATCGAACAGCAGATATCGGAGACATTGGAACTGTTATATTCCCTGGGAAGAGCCCCGACCGACCTTGGCGTTTGATAATTGATACTACCTCCTTCTGATGATATAATTGCAATAGAAATCACGGTTATAAATGAGCAACAAAGAATATTATTTAAGCAATGCAAATTTCTCCGAATTAGTGAAAAAACTCCTTGCCGAAGCCAGGGTGATCGCTCCGGTCGAGTTTAACGGCCGGAACATTCTTGAAGAGATAAGGGAAGATTCGATCTCGAACATAAATCTTTCCGGCTACCGGACGGTGGAATCGTTCAAATCCTATATTTTCAAGCTGATTGAGCAGGTTTCCTCTTACTTCGGGACGGACATTTCCCCCAAGCCTCCCAAATATGTTTTTCTGGGCGCGAGAGGGTGCGACACCTCGTCGATCGAAGTGCTCGACAATGTTTATCTGGAAGGGCCGCTGAAGGATACCTTTTACGAAGCGAACCGGAAGAACATAACGATCATCAGCGCCGACTGCGCCGACTGCGGGAAGACCTGCTTCTGCACGATGGTGAACGGCAAGCCCTACGCCATTAAAATGTTCGACCTTAATTTTTCCCCCATGCCGAACGGCTTTCTGGTCGAGGTCGGCTCCGACCGGGGCCGGGAGATCGTGGATAAAAACCCTGGCCTGTTCACGGATGCCGAGGCAGGGATGGGAAAGGAAAAAGTGGTCAACCGCCAGAAGGTCCTCGACCGGCTGGCCGAGATCAATGCCGGTTTCAAGCTGAAATTGGAACTTTGTGAGATCCATAAAAGAAATATTGAAAATAAATACTGGAAGGTCCTGACCAAGGATTGTGTAGAATGTTCCGCTTGCAATTTTATCTGTCCGACCTGCACCTGCTTTGTCCTTTTGGACCATAAGACGACGGAGGGAGGAAAGCGGGATAAGGTCTGGGATGCGTGCCTTAAATCGGGATATGCGAAAGTCGCGGGAGGGGCGAACGCCCGGGGAAAGCTGTACGAGCGACTCCAGAACCGGTATCAGTGCAAATTTGATTATTCCTACGATCGGCAGGGGCGTTATACCTGCGTAGGCTGCGGGCGCTGTATCGACGGCTGCGCCGGCAATATTGACATGCGAAAGATCTTTGTTGAGCTGGAGCGGCAGGTCCCGCTCACGGCGAAGCTGAAATAAATATGGAACAAAACAATTATCGGCCGATCAAGGCAAAAATAGAAAACGTGATAACTGAAACCAGTAACATCAAGACCTTCGTCATTAAGCCGGAAGAGCCGATCTCGTTTTTGGCCGGACAGTTCATGCAGGTAACTGTTCCCGGAATGGGAGAATCCCCATTTACTCCGTCATCCGACCCGAAGCACGCAGAGTCGATCGAGTTCACGGTAATGAAAGCGGGTTCGGTAACCGTAAAACTCCATTCGATGAAGCCCGGCGAATACGTCGGCCTGCGGGGGCCGTTCGGCAAGCCTTATCCGATAAGCGATTTTCACGGCAAGGACATCTATGTGGTGGGGGGAGGAGTGGGTTTGGCTCCGCTCCGGGCGCTCCTGTTCGCTCTTTTTCATGAACTCGACCATTTGAACAAGATCGAGGTTCGCTTCGGATCCCGGTCGCCGAATGACATTTCATATAAAGATGCCATTCCGGAATGGGCGAAAAGACCAAAGACGAACATCAACATAACGGTGGATATGGGCGATCCTTCCTGGAAGGGCAACGTCGGCTTGGTGACGACCATTCTCAAGGACGGGGATGTCAACGTAAAGAACGCGGTGGCGATCGTGTGCGGCCCGCCGATCATGATGAAATTCGTGAACAAGCGCTTGCTGGACATGAGTTTTGAGCCAAAAGACATTTTCCTTTCGATGGAAAAGAACATGAGCTGCGGCATCGGCAAATGCTTTCACTGCAACCTGGGGCATTTTTTATGCTGCAAGGACGGCCCGGTGTTCACCTGGGAGCAGATAAAGGACATACCGGAACCGTGGTAACGGTAAATGACAAATTTCAAATGACAAATTACAAATTAAAGAAGTCGATCTGTCTTTTCTGTTCGCTTGGCTGCGGGGTGTGTTTTCGGGTCGACGGGGAACGGGTGACGCAGATCGATTATGACGGTGACAACCCGGTCAATAACGGCTCCCTTTGCCCCAGAGGGCATTATAACCTTGAGCTGATCGAGCATCCCGGACGGTTATCCGATCCGATGATCGGTAGCAGGAAGGCATCGTGGGAAGAAGCGATGGCAAATATCAGGTCTAAAATTAAAGACGCGGATCCTTCAACGATCGGCATATTACTTTCGGGTATGGCAAGTAACGAAGAAGCTCTGCTGGCGGGCAAGCTGGCAAGGGCTCTGGGAATAAAGAATATCGCGTCCGCCGGCGATCCCTCCGATCTGGAAGCGTACGAAGGGACAAAACTGGAAACGCCGGTCTGTTCACTGGGAAAGGTCGGGGAGATAGATAGTGTCGAAGCTTTGCTGATAGTCGGAGATATCTTGACCCGGTCGCCGGTGCTTTCCCAGCGGATAAACAGGGTCAAATACGGCAAGCGGGGAAATAAAATTATTGTTATCGATCCTAACCGCAGCCATACCAGCTGGTTTGCCACCAATCATTTAAAACCTAGGCCTGGCTGTGAGGCTGCGCTTTTGGCGGGGATGATAAAGGTCATCTCCGAGGATAACGGCAAAGGCCCAGTTGACCTTGAGCTTGAGCAGGTGGCAGAGATCACCGGGATTCCCTCCTCATCGATTATTGGGGCAGCGAGAGAATTTAACTGTGCAGCTTCCGGATTCGTTCTCTTTGCGCCGTCGGCCGGTAAAAGCCGCAACGACCTGATCAAATACTTAACCCGGGTCATATGCGATCTTTCGCCGAACAAAAAGCAGGCGGCGTTTTACAGTTTCGGCAATACCCTGGGAGTGAACGTGATCCTGGACCGGACGGTCGAGGCGCGGACTTCGTTCCCGGAATTCAAGGAAAAGATAAAGAGTGGAGAGATCATGAACCTGATCCTGCTGGGGGACAATGTCTTTGCCGGCGATCCCGATATCGAGAAAAAGCTGGAGAGAATGAACCTGCTCGCGTTTTCCTCCATTTTTCCGCAGAAGATCTACCAGAATGCCCAGATCACCTTGCCGCTGGCGTCGCATCTGGAAGAGGGAGGAAGCTTCAAGCTGGCGGACGGCAGAGTGGAGACGATTGAACCGGTCGTGGGTAAGGCGGGGAGGAGATCGAATTCTGATATAATAACCTCTCTGCTGAATTTTAACGATGAGGACCGGGAGAAGCTAAAAGCAGAAGCGTATGAACTGGCCGGGAAGGGGCCTCTGATGCAAAAGGCCAATCCGGCCGAAAAAATAGCCGAGTCGCTGGAGAGCTCCCCGAAGGAAGAATATCCGATCGAAAACATCACCCATTTCGGTAATAACGACCTGGTCCGAAACTTTTTCTGGTTCCGGGCCAACAATAGGAGCAAAGCATGAGCCAGGCGGATGTAAGAATAGACGGCGCGGTCCCGCGCGAAGGATTTTACGGCAAGCGGGTTTACCTGAACCTGGACCTGTGCTGCGGCTGCAAGAGCTGCGCGGCCGCCTGCGCCTACGGCCACCATATTCAGTCGCTGTTGGGACATTCCAAATTAGCGATCGAAGCCGAACTTCCTCTCCACTGCCTGCATTGTGATCAACCGGCCTGCGCGGCCGCCTGTCCCAATGACGCCATGAAAAAGATGGACGACGGCATTGTCCTGCGCAGCCATTTTAAATGCGTCGGCTGTTCCTCCTGCGCGGTCGCGTGCCCGTTCGGGGTGATCCAGCCCGATCTTTCAAAACACATCGTTCCCAAGTGTAACCTGTGCGTCGACCGGCTGGAAGAAGGGGATGTCCCCCGCTGCGTTAAAGCCTGCACTTCCGGAGCGCTAACGTTTACGGAAATGGATTCCCAGGTTGAAGATGACAAGAAGCACCTGGCGTCGGTAAGGGTCCTTTCAAATATGATCGGGAGGAGGAGATAATAATGGGTAAAGCGGAAGAATTTTTGGATAACGCGTGCGCCTGCTTGAGAATGGGGAAGTTCAACCAGGCGATCAAGGAATATCAGGCGGCGATCAGCGCGGACCCGAACAACGCGATCGCGCATAAGAGCCTGGCCAACCTGTATTACCGTAAAACGATGCTCGATGAATCGATCGTTGAGTACCGCAAAGCGGTCGAGCTCAACCCGCAGTATTCCGACGCTCACTATGAGCTGGGGATCTCCCTTTACCGGAGGGGACTGCTGGAGGAAGGGATAAAATCATTTTTGGAAGCGTTGAAGATCAACCCCAGTTTTCATATCGCCCGGTACTGGCTCGGCCTTTCTTATTACTATATCGGACGGCTGAAAGAAGCGATCGACGCTTTCAAAGTTACGATCGCCAATGAGCCGAACGTCGCGATTGCTTATTATCACCTCGGGATCGCTTACATGCGCGAAGGTAAATGGAAGGAAGCGATCGTTCAATTCGAGGAATTCCTGAAAAAAACGCCAATGAGCGCCGCCGCGTCGTATCAGCTGGGTGTTTGCTACTATAACATCGGCGACGTCGATAACGCGGTCAAGAACTTCAGCCGCGCGGTGGAGATCGATCCGTCCGATGAGCGGTCCAGGGAAAATCTTGACGCGATCGAGGAATTAAGGAGCAAATTCTTTTGACCGATTCTCTGAAACTGATATTCGGATATCTTATCTTCCCCGGGCTGATATTTTCAGCCATGGTGGGAATGATTGCGTGCTGGATAGACCGGAAGGTGACGGCCCGCCTGCAGTACCGCAAAGGGCCCCCCTGGTACCAGCCGCTGGCCGATATCTTAAAGCTTTTAGGCAAGGAAATGATCGTTCCCGAAGGCGTTTCGAACGCGGTGTTCCTGGCCGCTCCGCTTTTTGGGCTGTCGGCGGCGGCGCTGGTAGCTTTGATCTTGTGGCAGGGGAACCTGGACCGCTCTGCCGGATTTATCGGCGATCTGATCGCGGCGCTTTATCTTTTGACCATTCCGTCTCTGGCGATGATAATCGGAGGATCGTCGTCGCGCAATCCGCTGTCGGCCTTAGGAGCAAGCCGCGAGATGAAACTGATCCTGGCCTATGAGCTTCCTTTTACGATCGCGGTCTTTACCATCGTGGTAAAAGCCGGTTCGATCATGATCGGCGGCGTCGCGAGCCATACCGCGGTGCTTTCCGTATCCGGCCTGATCGCGTTTCTGGTCGCTCTGCTGGCGGCGCAGGCCAAGATGGGATTTGTCCCGTTCGATATTGCTGAGGCGGAGCAGGAGATCATGGCCGGTCCGTTGCTTGAATACTCCGGGCCCGGGCTGGCGCTGTTCAAGCTGACAAAGGATATTTTATTTTTTGTCCTGCCCTTGTTCCTGATAACCCTGTTTTTGGGAGGGATTGAAGTTACGACCGTTGCCGGGATCATCCTGGCCGTATTGAAGTACGCGCTGATCCTGGTCCTTATGGTCCTGATCAAGAACACCAACCCCAGGCTTAAGATCGACCAGGCGGTGAGATTTTTCTGGGGACCGGTAACGCTTTTGGCGATCGCGGGCTTTATTTTCGCGGTGATAGGATGGTAATATTAAATGCTTAATCCGTTCAAATGGGGCTTGAAGAAATCCCCCTGGGTTTTCCACCTGGGAGCTTCGGCCTGCAACAACTGCGATATCGAGATCTTAGACTGCCTGACCCCCAAATTCGATATCGAACGTTTCGGGATCGTGCTCACGGGTTCGCCCCGCCATGCCGACGTTCTGCTCGTGTCCGGCATCGTCAACCGGCAGTCGATCGAGCGGTTCAAAAGAGCTTACGATCAGGTGCCAAAACCCAAGCTGGTGGTGGCAATCGGAGTTTGCGCCTGTTCTGCCGACATGTTTCGCGACAGTTACAATTTTGTCAGGCCGGTCGATGAGATCATCCCGGTCGACGTGTATGTCCCCGGCTGCCCGCCCAAACCGGAAGCGATCATTGCCGGGATCATGAAAGCGCTAGGAAAGATAAAATAGGAGATACCCACCAATTAATTGGTGGGAATGAAAAGAAACAGGAAATGGGAATAATTACAGAGCAATTGAAAACCAAATTCGGCGACCGTATTTCTATTCTTGAAAAAAACAAGAAACGGGTCTACCTTGAAACCGGGATCGACCAGGTAAAAGAGGTGGTCAGTTATATTTACAGAGAACTGGGCGCCAGGTTCTCGACTGCATCCGGGATCGATACCCGGGCCGGCGTGGAAATACTTTACCACCTGGCGCTTGACCGCCAGGGGCTCATGGTCACGGTCCGGGTGCTGGTACCCAAACCGGAACTGAAAATGCCGAGTTTTTTCAGCATCATGCCCGCGACCGAATGGGTCGAGCGGGAGATCCATGAGATGCTTGGCGTGGATTTTATCGGGCATCCCGATCCCAGGCGCCTGCTCCTGCCGGATGACTGGCCGGAAGGTGTTTACCCGTTCCGTAAAAAATCGTTCGAGTCCGAAAAAGAGGTAACGGAAAAATAATCATGGCAGACAGAAACTTTATACCGATCGGCCCGTTCCATCCGCTGCTTGAAGAGCCTGAGTTCTTCAAGTTCTACGTTGATGGAGAAACAGTGGTCGACGCCGAGGTCCGCGTCGGATATAACCACCGCGGGGTGGAGAAGCTGGCGGAAGGAAAGACTTACGATCAGGCCACTTTTTTGGTGGAGAGGATTTGCGGAATCTGTTCGACTTCCCATCCGTTCGCCTATGTTCAGGCGGCGGAGGATGTTTCGGGGATCGTAGTCCCCGAGCGCGCGCTGTTCATCCGTTCGATCATCGGCGATCTGGAACGTATTCACAGCCACCTGCTCTGGGTCGGCCTGGCGGCGCATTTTATCGGCTACAACACGGTCTTCATGTGGGCCTGGAAATACCGCGAGCCGGTGCTGGACGTGTTCGAAATGATCTCGGGAAACCGGAACCATTACGGCATGTTCAAGGTGGGAGGGGTCAGGCGCGACATAAATGACGCCCAGATACCTTCCCTGCTCAAGGCGATCGACGAGATCGAGGGCTTCTGCTCCATGCTGGTCAAGGCGGTAATGGACGATCCGGTGATAAAGGCGCGCACCAAAGGGATCGGTATATTAAAGAAACAGGACGCGATCGACATCGGGGTGGTGGGGCCGGTCGCCAGGGCGTCCGGGATCATCAATGATGTTCGCAAGGATTTTCCTTACGCGGCTTACGACCGGGTCCAGTTCGAGCGGGTCGTCCTGCCGGACGGCGATGTGTTCTCAAGAATGGCGGTGCGTTTGCTCGAGACGATCGAGTCGACCAAGATCATAAGGCAATGCCTGAAGCAAATGCCAAAAGGGCCGATCGACGCCGAGGTCAGGGAGATCGGGATCGGAGAGGGGATCGGCCAGCACGAAGCGCCGCGGGGCGAAGTGATCCACTATGTCCGCTCCAATGGCTCCAATTATCCCGAAAGGCATAAAATAAGGGCGCCTTCGTTCATGAACGTCCCTTCATTTAAAAAGACGGTGATTGGCCAATCGATCGCCGACGCCGCGCTGATCACGGCCGCGGTCGATCCCTGCTACTGCTGCACCGAGAGGATGGCGGTCCTTGACCGTGAAACAAATAAGGTCTTGCTGAACGGCGACGAGCTGGTACGGCTTTGCCAGGAAAAGACCGAAAAAATGAGGAACAAGTGATGAACTTGCTGAATATCGCGCTGATTCTGCCGATCATAACCGCGCTTATTTGCTTCGCTTTCCGGAACGCGGCTAAATGGATCGCGCTGATCGTCTCCGCGATTGTCCTGATATTTTCCGTATTTATTTTCTTATCCGGTCACATGATTTCTCCGTGGCTTATGCTGTATTCAGCCCCGTTCAATTCCGGCATCTTCATGGCGGCGGCGTTTTTTACCTTTATCGTGGTCCTGTTTTCGCAAAAGTCTGCCGAGGGGATGGAGAGGATCGGGGAATATTACGGATACCTGCTGATCACGATCGGCGCGGCCGCGGGAGTGCTTTTCGCGACGGATTTTATGACCCTGCTTTTTTTCTGGGGGATGCTTGGCATACCGCTATATCTGCTGGTAGGAATAAAAGGCAACGGCGGGGCGGCGGCGAAAAAGACCCTGATCATGGTGGGGGGGTCGGACGCCCTCATGATGATCGGCATCGCGCTAATCTGGGTGATCAACGGCAGCCTGATGATCGGCGCGGCCAGGCTCCCGCTGAATAATTCATTTACCATCATCGCTTATCTTTCGCTTTTGGCCGGCGCTTTTGCCAAAGCGGGGGTGATGCCGCTTCATTCCTGGATCCCCGATGCGTCGGAGGTCGCGCCCTCCGAGGTCATGGCTTTCCTTCCGGCATCGCTCGATAAACTGCTGGGGATCTATTTGCTGGCGCGGATAAGCATCGATGTTTTTCCGGTCATGCCTAACTCAATGATCTCCATCCTGCTTATGGCCATAGGTTCGATCACGATCCTGGCCGCGGTGATGGGCGCGCTGGTCCAGCATGATTTTAAGAAACTGCTTTCCTTCCATGCCATATCCCAGGTCGGCTACATGGTGCTCGGCATCGGGACCGGCCTTCCAATCGGGATCGCAGGGGGACTCTTTCACATGTTCAATAACGCCGTCTACAAATCCTGTCTTTTCCTGTGCCAAGGTTCGGTCGCGCAGGCGACGGGCGAAACAAAGATCGAGAAGCTGGGAGGCCTGGCCGCGGCCATGCCCGTTACTTTTTACGTTTTCCTGATCGCGGCTTTTTCTATTTCCGGCATTCCGCCTTTTAACGGGTTCGTTTCCAAATGGATGATATTCCAGTCGCTGATCGAACTTTCTAAAACCAGCCCGCTGTGGATCATCTGGCTGGCTGCCGCCATGTTCGGTTCCGCGTTCACGCTCGCGAGTTTTGTGAAGCTTATCCACTCCGTGTTCCTGGGATCGCCGACCGTTGCGACGAATAAAGCCAGGGAAGTTAACTGGCAGATGTGGCTGCCGACCGTTC
Organism: uncultured bacterium; assembly: GCA_903930225.1. Taxonomy (GTDB): domain Bacteria; phylum Margulisbacteria; class WOR-1; order XYC2-FULL-46-14; family WPAF01; genus CAIYXV01. The sequence continues at coordinate 30,138 of CAIYXV010000021.1, forward strand.
TGCTTGCCTTACTCTGCGTGGTCTTCGGCGTGTTCGCTTTCAGCCTGCCGCTTAAATATCTGGTATTCCCGGCGACCGGATGGATCCTGATGCCGGGCTGGTGGGAGCCGGGGTTGGCGACCGGGCTTTTGCTGCTCGGACTTGCCGCCGGCGCGCTGATCTATCTGGCCGGCCGGACGGGCGGCGTAAGCGTAAAACCTCCCTATATTGGAGGGGAGTTGATAGAAGAAAGCGCCACCAGGGTCACCGGCGCTGAATTTTACAATACGATCAGGGAAATGCCGGTGATCAAGCATATATACTCTGCCGCTGAAGCGAGATTCTTTGATATTTATGAAATATTATCCGGTTTTTCCCGGGGGATGTCGGATATTCTATCATGGTTTCATAATGGGCTTTTGCATACTTATCTGGCCTGGATGCTCCTGGGCGGGATCGTGATAATATGGGTGTTGATAAGATAATATGATCACAATAATTTTATTTTTGATCATGATCGCGGCCGCGGTCTACGCGGTCGAAACCGGAGAATTCAGGAATGCGGTGTATTCGCTCGCGTTGCTGGGCCTCGGGGTTTCAGTTTATCAGCTGACCGCCGGCGCGTTCCTGCCCGGAGCGCTGCAGCTGATCTCCGTCTTCGTTCTGATCTATGTTCTTAACCGGACCCTTCTTCCAAAGGCATCCCCCCGGGAATTTGCCGAAGGCGAATATTTTTCGAGAGCGGTGTTTTTGATATTTATGATCCTGTCGGTGATATTGGCCTGCGGAGTTTCCGATGCGATCGCCCCGAACAGTTATTCTCCTTATTTGTTGTCGTTCGTTCTAATATTAACGGGATTTTTCTCCGTTGCCTTTAAAAAGGACATAAAGAAGATCGTGGCCGGTATAGTGATAATCGAATACGCGGTCGAGGCCTTTTTGACCCTTTCCGGTGAAAGGCAGGGGATCACTCCCCTGATCGGAATTCTGGCGATAGTGCTTCTGGCCGTGATCGCGGCCCGGTTGAGCGACCGTTTAGGCACGACCGATGTCACAAAAATAAGGGAGCTTAGGGGATGAGAATTCTTTTACCTTTACTGATCGCGCTGCCGGTCGTTTGGGCGGCCCTGGCGGCGGTCGTTTATCGATTTAACCGAAGAGCGGCAGATCTTATAACCGCGCTGGTCACCCTGATCACCTGCGGCTTTGCGATTGCTTTATATCTTTTTCATCCGTTAAATTACCCGATCGTTTTTCGTCTATTCGGCATAAGCTTAGTGCTCGACGGGTTGAGCCATCTTCTGATCCTCACGGCGGGGATCGTCGCTCTGTTCGTTGCGATCTATTCGATTTCATACATGGAAAAGTACGGGAGAAAAGATCTTTTCTACGTTCTTTTCATGCTCATGCTGGCGGGGATCTACGGCGTGGTCTTATCCGGCGACCTGATCGTGATGTTTATATTCCTTGAAATGGCGGCGCTGTCGGCCTACGCGCTGGTGGCGTTCGGTCTGGAATCTCAGCCGCTTGAGGCGTCGTTTAAATATTTTATAATGGGAGAGGCGGCCTCGGCTTTTATTTTGATCGCGATCGGACTGGTGCATGCGGCTGCGGGCACGTTCGATCTGGCCGAGGCGGCGCTGCGTCTTCAGATGACCGCGCCTTTTATAAAGGCGGTGGCCCTGGGATTGTTCCTGACCGGTTTTGGCATGAAATCCGCGCTCTTTCCTTTACACGCCTGGCTGCCCGACGCGCATACCGCCGCGCCATCCCCGATTTCAGCGATGCTTTCCGGGGTTTTAATCAAAGCGCTCGGGATCTATGCGATCGTCAGAGTCCTTTTTAATGTGTTTGGGATGACCTCGCAGATCTCTTCTATTTTGATGATCTTGGGGATCATATCGATTTTGGTGGGCGTGCTTCTGGCGCTCGGGCAGTGGGACTTTAAGCGCCTCCTGGCTTATCACAGCGTCTCTCAAATCGGGTATATTGCGCTGGGCGTAGGGCTGGCAACACCTTTGGGGATTATGGGAGGGCTTTACCATCTTTTCAATCACGCCATATTCAAATCACTGCTTTTTCTGAACGCCGGATCGGTTGAATCCCAAATCGGAACGCGCGATCTGAAAGAAATGGGAGGACTTTCCCGGAAGATGCCGGTCACTTCCGCAACTTCCCTTGTTGCTTCGCTGTCCATCGCGGGCATTCCGCCGTTTAATGGATTTTGGAGCAAGCTTTTTATAATTTTAGCGTGCGTTCAGGCCGGGAAAATCTGGTTAGCGCTCTTCGCCGTGATCGGAAGCATCCTGACCCTGGCTTCTTTCCTTAAAGTACAGCGGTACGCGTTCTTCGGGCAGGCAAAAGAAACACTATCAGAGATCAAGGAATCGCCGGTTCCCATGACGATCGCTATGGTCTCACTGGCACTGATCTGCCTTGCGATCGGACTTTTATCGCCGTTCGTGATCAATTATCTGATCAATCCGGCGGTGGGCGCGGTGGCGAACGGGGTCGGGTACGGCCGGATCGTGCTGGGAGCGAGCAAATGAGACTGCCAAAAATGAGGGAAATAGGGGAAGCTTTAAGATCTCTCTTCTCTCGGCCATATACTACCGACTTCCCGTTCAAACCGGTTGTTCCGCCGGATGGCTTCCGCGGCAAGCCGCAGTATTATGAAAACGATTGCGTCGGCTGCCTGGCGTGTTACGAGGTCTGCCCGGCGCGGGCCATCGATTATGTGGACGATAAAGAAAACCGGACGCGGACGCTAACCCATCATCAGGATATCTGCATCTACTGCCAGCAGTGCGAAAAGGCCTGCATCACCGAAAAGGGGATAGTTCTCACCAAAGAGTACGATCTGGCGACTTATGACCGAAAAGCGTCAGTGACGCAGTCAAAAAAAGAACTGGTTATCTGCCCGCATTGCGGTGATATAATCGGGTGTCTCGACCATTTGAGGTTCCTGGCCAAAAAGGTGGGCCATCTGCTTTATGCCAATCCGACCTTACTGCTGGCCAGGCACAGGGAACTGGACGCGCTGGAAAAACAGCCGCCGCTTGAGAGCCCTCATCCCAGATCGGGACATCTTAAGATGCTTTGCCCGAACTGCCGGCGTGAAATGATCCTTAAGGAGCAGTGGTAAAACATGCATGAACTCGGCCTGGCGGAAGATGTATTAAAATTGTTAAAAGAGAAAGCCAAAGACCAGGGGCTTTTGAAGTTATCTTACGCTAAAGTTGCGATTGGAGAAACACTGATCACCGATCAGCCCGAATTCCATGAGCTGTTCTCTATGATCTCGGCCGGATCTCCGGCGGAGGGGATGAAACTTGAGATCGAGATCTCGCCGCTTAAAGCGGTCTGTTCCGGCTGTAAGAAGGATTTTATTCCCAAAGATCTGCGTTTTGATTGTCCTCATTGCGGGTCAACGGATATAAAGGTAGCGTCGGGACGAGAAATAATTATAAAAGAGATCAGGTAGAGGCCCTCATCCGAGCAGGGCTTTACCTAAAAATACAGGTCCCTTTTTCCCGCTTCGATATCCTGAAGCTTTTTAGTAGTATTTTCCTTCACGCGGTTATCTTTTATATCTTTTAAGTGCGAGGCGATCACCTGATATCCGAGCTTTTTTAGGCCGTCATCCGCGTAATCCATCAGGTATTCCTTGAACGTGAGCAGTGAATTGGGCAGGCAGTACCGGCCGATTAGCCCTGGTTTGGCCAGGTCCATGAAATCTTTTCCGACCCTTCCCAGCCGGTAGCAGGCGGTGCAGAAGCTGGGGCTGTATCCCATTTTAGAGATATCCTTTATCACATCCTTCAGCGAGCGGTTGTCGTTTATGGAGAACTGGCCCGACACCTTTTTTTTATTGAGAGACCTTTTATAACCTCCGGGAACGGTCGACGAGCCCGCGCTGATCTGGGAAATGCCCAGTCCTATCACCTCGTTCCGCATTTTTGCCGATTCGCGGGTAGAAAGTATAAGCCCGGTATATGGGACAGCAAGACGAAGGATCGCTACCAGTTTCTTGAATTCAAGATCAGACACAGGGTGGGGGATGTGACTGGTAAGAGGAGTATTGCCTGCCGGTTCGATCCGGGGTACAGAGATTGTATGCGGGCCGACGCCAAACTCTTTTTCAAGTTCCAGAGCATGGTAGAGCATGGCTAAAACTTCGAAGCGGTGGTCGGCTAGCCCGAACAGCGCGCCAATGCCGCAATCGTCTATCCCGCCTTCCATGGCGCGGTGCATCGCGTAAAGATGGTAGATATAATCCGACTTGGGACCGGAAAGATGCATTTTCTTATACATGCCGGGATGATAAGTTTCCTGGAAAAGCTGATAGGTGCCGATCTTAAGCTTTTTGAGCCGCTTAAAATGGGGGACCGACATGGCCGCCACGTTCACGTTAAGCCGCCGGATCTCCCCGTTTCCAGATTTTGTCGCGTAGATCGCGGGGATCACTTTTTCGAGATGGTCTATCCGCGAGGCCAGGGGGTCTTCTCCCGCTTCAAGCAATATCCGTTTGTGGCCCTGTTTTTCAAGGATTATAACTTCTTCTTTTATCTCTTTTATCGTCAGCCGCTTGCGTTTAAGCTCTTTGTTAGCACAGCGAAAGCCGCAATAAAGGCAGTTGTTGACGCAGAAATTCGTAATGTAAAGCGGGGCAAAGATCACCAGGCGCTTGCCGTAGATGATCTCTTTTACTTTTTTGGCGACGGAAAAAAGATTGTTTATCGTTTCCCGGTCATTCAGGTTTAGGAGTATAGCTACTTCTTCCGGAGCTAATCCTTTAAGACGCAGTGAAGCGTTAATGATGGATCTGGCGGCCGTTTTGGGAGCATCCATCGTCTTTTTAAGCAGAAGATCTATCTTATTTGCGTCAATGAAAGGTTTCATCTGTACTGACCAGGGCGAGGGATTAAATCTCGCGAGGTGAAGATATTATATCATTTATTCAAGACCGCTTCAAATCACGCGGATTATAGGATCTTATAACGGAAGCTGATGATACATAACTGCCGTATTTGTCAGGGTTAATGTAGTATTGCTGGCAATTGTATCCAGAGTCGTGATATCGAGATATATGTTCAAACCGGCCGTTGCCCTGATCGGGATGGGGAGAGTATAGACGAATGGACCATTGGAAGCGTTATAGGCATCATACGGATAAACAAATTCCGCCAACTCGGTCCCGGTCGTAGGCGAGGACCCGACGTGTATTTTAACGAATAAATTATGGGCCGGAGAGCCGCCGGCGCCGTAACTTACGGCCATTTGCGCTATGATCGAAGTGATTATGGAATCATTGCCGGAAGGCAGGGCTCCCATATTAACGTGAGCGGTGACTCCGTAGGCGATACTGCCCGGGGAAGCCGATAATTTTGTTAGCGCTAAACTTGGACTGGTGGTGTAGGCCGGATCGATCTCGATCCATTTGGTATTGTCATAATAATTAAGGCGATTGGTCGTGCCATTGTAATAGATCTTTCCGGCGACGGGGGTGGGAGCGCCCATCGCTGCTAATTTTAGATCGCCGCTGACTTCAAGCGTGGAAATGGGATTTGTGGTCCCGATCCCTACATTATCGGTATTGCCGTCAACCGTGATCGCAGTTAGCCATAACAAGTCGTTAAACAATGCAAAATCATTGTATGAACCGGTGCCAAAGTTTACGGTTGTTAGTTCCCATTGATTAACTCCGTTGTGGTGGAGGGAAACCCCTGAATTATTTGCCGCTCCGATATTGTCAACTACCAAACGGGTGGCTGTACTGCTGCTGCTTTTAAATCTGCCCACATTGTAATCGGAACCCCCATCAACATCGAGTTTGACCGATGGTTCGCCGGATCCGACGCCAACATAGTTCGAAATAGTTTCCAACGTTACTTTATTAGTACCCTTAAGCCATCCACCTCCGGCAGAAACAACCGCCCAATTGGCATTAGCAATGCCGCCGACCAGCCGATAAGCGGTCGCTTCGGTGGTAACATAGCACATCATGCCGATGACCCGTCTTGCAGCTGTAATTGCGTCTCTTTCAGTAGAATTTGCTACTATCTTGTAGCCGCCGTTTATCTCGTCCTCATAAGCGGTGGGGAAAGTATTGACACTGTCGCCGACCGTTACCGGAGCCGAGACAATCGTCCCGGTGCGCACGCTGGCGTAAGCTGGCGACAGGGAAAGCAGGACTACCGCCAACAATAAAGTTATCTTCAGTTGATCTTTCATTTTCCTCTCTCCTTAATTGACCACGACATTGTAGCTTCCGGTCAGCAGATTGTTGGTCCGGTAAACATTATATGAAGATGTATTGCCCGAAGAATTGGTATGGCTTTGCACTGATAAGGTCCAGTCGGTGCTAGGCAGTCCGTTGACGGTAAAGGTCGCGGCTCCCCAGGCCGCCGGATAAGCGATATA
>CAIYXV010000022.1 GCA_903930225.1 uncultured bacterium
GTGAAGACACGCTCTGTGAAAGGTTCTTTGCCCCGGCACAGGACATGGCCGATCAGCTGGTGGCGAATGGCCTGCCGCTTTTTTCCCTTGAATCATGGCGGCCGGTCGCTGATTTTGATATGATCGGTTTTTCCCTGGGGCATGAGCTTACTTACACCAATCTGCTTTCGATCTTGAAGCTTTCCGGCATCCCTTTTTATTCCGCGGACCGGACCGATCGGCACCCGCTGATCTTTGCCGGCGGGCCGTGCACCATGAACCCCGCCCCAGTCGAGGACTTTATCGATTTTTTTGTCGTGGGGGAAGGGGAAGAGGTGATCGGGGAGATCATGGATCAAATCCGAAATCCGAAATCTGAAATCCGAAAAGAAAAGCTGAAGAAATTGGCAGAGATACCGGGCGTATATGTTCCATCGATCGGGAATAAAACGGTAAAGCGATATGTAAAAGACCTGAATAATGCTCCGTATCCCACCAGGCCGATCGTTCCGTTCATCGAAATAATACACGACCGCGCCATGGTCGAGGTCATGCGCGGCTGCAAGCACATGTGCCGGTTCTGCAACGCCTGCGTCGGCTACAATCCCGTGCGGGAGCGGAAACCGGAAAAAGTGATCGAGCTGGCGCTTGAGATACTAAAAAATACGGGCTACGACGAGCTTTCTTTGATCTCCTTATCCTCCTCCGATTATTCGGCGATCGAACCGGTGGCGATCGAACTCGCGCGTATACTCGAAAAAAAGAAGATCAATCTGGCCCTGCCGTCGCTCCGACTCGATTCTTTCGGCGTGAGGTTGGCAAAGGCGATCTCGCAGGTTCGTCCGAGCTCGGTCACCATGGCGCCGGAAGCCGGGACCCAGCGTTTACGCGATGTGGTCGGCAAGAGGCTTTCGGAGGACGATATACTGAACGGCGCCCGGATCGCGTTTTCCGAAGGGATCGCGACCCTCAAGCTTTATTTCATGATCGGCCTGCCGACCGAAACGTGGGAAGATCTGCAGGGTCTGGTCGATCTTACTAAAAAGATCGGCGCGATCGGACGGGAATATACGCCGCGGTCGCATGTTACCGCGTCGGTGTCGACCTTTGTCCCCAAGCCGCACACTCCGTTCGAAAGGGAAGCGCAGATCGGGTTTGAAGAGATAATCGAAAAGCAAAAATTCCTCAAGGATAATTTAAGGGGGAAAGGGCTGGAACTGCGGTGGCACGACGCGAAGACGAGCGTTCTGGAAGGTGTGTTCGCGAGAGGGGACCGGAAACTTTCAAAAGTAATAGAGAAAGCGTTTGAGCTGGGAGCGCGGTTTGACGCCTGGTCGGAGCATTTCAAATTCGAGATCTGGGAACAGGCAATGGCGGAGCAGGGGTTTAAAATCACAGATTACTTAAGGGCGAGAGATAAAGATGAGGAGCTGCCGTGGGGCAAGATTTCTGTAAGATGAATGTCAGGTTGTGTTCCCCACAATGAATTGTGGGGAATATTTAACGAGGATACCCCATATTTTAATATGGGGTGAAAGGTGAATATCGAATGCAAGATTTCTGTAAAATATTAATTACCTATGAAAAGGGTGGGGAGATAAGGTTTATCTCCCACCTTGACCATATCCGCGTGCTTGAGCGAGCGATTCGACGCGCTGACCTACCGATCGCCTATTCGCAGGGGTTCAATCCCAGGATGAAGATATCTTATAAGACCAAAGCGCTCAAGGTGGGCGAAACATCGTCTGAATGCATAGCCGAGCTGACGTTTGAAGGGTGGATGAAACCGGAAGAAATATTAAACCGGCTCAATGCGGTGGTTCCGCAAGGGTTTAAGGTGTTGTCGGCGAATTTTAGCTGATCCGCTTTTTATATTCCTCTATTTTTTCCCTGATCAGGGAGAGGGGTATGGTCGCTTCCCCGATCCCGTGGTCGTTTCCGTAGGAATAGACCGAAAGGCCTTTTAGATCGTCAAAAGTGACATGCCGGACCTTTTCGCCGGTATACCGGATGTTGAATTCCCTTTTTTCGATCTTCTTCGCGGCAATCCCGAACTGGTCCATGAATTTAGCGAGCGATTCTGGCGAGTATCCCCATTTGTGATTTCCAAAATGTCCGCAATATACCTTTGAGGCCAGCATGGTCTCGCCAAACAGGTTGTCCACGAAATCATCGAACTTCATCCTTAAGAACTGCCACACGAATTTCTTGAAATTGGGCACCTGAACGGTTATTTTTCCGCCGATCTTTAATACGCGCGTGATCTCAAGGCAGAAAAAGTACCTTTGGTACTTGTCAAAATGCTCGAGCAGGTCTTCCGCCAGCAACTCGTCGACCGAAAGGTCTCCGTAGGGAAGGGGATTGGCCAGATCATGCACCAGGTCGGGATTAAAGCCCTCTACCGAATCGATGTTCACCCAACCGGGGAGCTTATTGGTGCCGCAGCCTAGGTTAAGCCTCGTCATTTTACCTATCTTATCACCAAAACATCGGTTTTGACAAA
>CAIYXV010000023.1 GCA_903930225.1 uncultured bacterium
AGGTTTCCGCAGAAATATCCCGATTGTAAAGTAATCAAAATAGAACAAAACTACAGAAGCAATCAAAAAATACTGGACTTTACCAATGACATCATCGAAATATTTTGGGGCAAGACCATAACCTGGACGAATTGAGCGAATATTTATTTTTGTAAATTTTTCTCCCTTTTTTATATCTTTGATCGACACGACGCAGGCGTACGCAAAATCTATGGTAGGCTGCTCTTCTTTCAATATTACCTTCTTTCCTCCAACCGCCTGGCGGATGATCCGGCTGCCTTCGATCAATTCTCTAAGCTCCTCCGGGTCCATCGAGATCGGAACATCCGGTCCCGGCCACGACTTGTCGGAAGTAAAATGCCGCTCCAAGATACTAGCCCCAAGCGCAACCGCGCCCAGACAGGGATAGTTTGAAAGGGAATGGTCGGACAGGCCGAGCACCGCGTCCGGGAACGCCTTCCTCAAGTCCTGTAAAGCGCCTAATCGTACCTTATTATAGGGGGTCGGATAGATGCTGGTGCAGTGCATCAGGGCATAAGGAACCCCGTGGGCGCGCAGTATCTTTACCGACTTCCTTACGCTCTTGATATCGTTCATCCCGGTGCTTAAAATTACCGGTTTCCCAAAACGGGCAATATGTTCGATCAGCGGATAGTTATTGCATTCACCGGAACCTATCTTATAAGCGGCAACTCCCATCCCCTCCAGCCGGTCCGCCGCCGCGCGCGAGAACGGCGTGGATAAATAGATCATCCCTTTAGACTCGACGTATTTTTTTAATTTCCGGTCTTCCGCTTCCGACAGCTTGCAGCGGTCCATGATGTCCCAGATCGATTCCTTCGCGTTGCCGGGAATGACATTGTTGGGGATCATCTCGTCTTCGATCACATGCGCCTGGAACTTCACGCATTCGCATCCGACCCGGGCGGCGTCATCGACCATCCGGACCGCTTTATCAAAGTTCCCTTCATGGTTGATCCCGATCTCGGCCATTACGAAAGGAGAATGGTCCGGCCCAATCTTCCTCCCGCTTATTTCAAATTTTTTCATCTCGATCCCTCCCTGCTAGGACACCTGGTGCAATAATTTCCATTCTTTCCCCATTTTTTCCCAGAGGTGCGGCGAACGCGCGTTATCAATGACCTGCCAAAATTCCGCTTCGGTGATCCCCATATAATCCAGTATCTCCTGTAAATATTTGGACGGGAATTCGGCGTCGTACCGCTTTACCAGGGCAATCCCTTCTTCTCTCGTGATCTTCCCGTTCCTGATCTCCTGTGCGGCGTCATAAGTTGAGCGGCCAATACCAAATTTTATGAAAGTGGTGTAATAATGGAGCGGGTCGATCCGGTCGTCGATCGAACTGTATTTCGAATAGGAGCCTTCGGTCCGCTCATTGTTTGCCTGAAAACCGGCGTGTTCCGCCGCGTAGTAATAACACTCCTGCGGGTCCCATTTAATGTAATAGCTTAAATAATGGACCTCGGTCCCAACTTTCTTTACCCGCGCGCCGTCGACTGGCAGGTACGGGTTAAGGTCCTTGACGTCAACTTTATATTCTTTTATCAATTCTTCGACCGAACAGCCGCCCAAAAAAAGCTTATTGACATCGCGAGTGGCTTCGGTAAAAAATGACATATCCATGGTCGGGCGGTCGTTATCCTTAATATTATTCCCGTACTCCGCCTGGTTCTCACCGTAAAACACCAGCGGGACGTTATAAAAGGCCGAAAACCTCGGCCCGATCAGCCTTTGTCCGATGATGAACGGCTGGAATGGATGCACCAGTTTGACGAACGCCAGCTTGGTCAATAAACGGTGCAGTTTGCCGTTGGGAGTGTAGAGCATGTTGTCGAGGCCCGAATGGATCCAGGCCTGCATGTTTTTTAATCCCATCTCGGTGTACTTATGCGGCGCCCAGGTAACGGTCAGCGGGTTCATGCCGTATTTGAATTTAAGGATATGCGCGGTAAAGGTGCTGTCTTTCCCTCCGCTCCCCGGCACGATGCAGTCATAGGAGCCGTCCTTGCTCCGGAATTTATCGCAGAGAGAGATCAGTTCTTTTTCCCGCGCTTGCCAGTCGATTTTTTCCTTGATCTCCGCGAAACGGCAGGCGCTGCAAACCCCCTCCTCGTCAAACTCGATCGTCGGCTTACGGTCGACCGGTTTATTCCTGAACTCCACCACCGAACTGGGACGCTGGTTCGAGATCACACATTTCTTGCAGAATTTTACCTCCGCCGGAAGTCCGTATTTTACTTCTTTTTCTTCTTTAGCCATTTTTCTTCCCCTTTCTGTTCTGTTTGATCATCAATGACGACAATCTATTTTCTCATCAGCCAGGAACGATTTGACCTCGGCCATGCTCGATTTTTCAATTTTTGAAAAACCGCGGTCCATTTTCAGATGCAGAGAAAACCCTTTTTCATCCTTATCCCCGTGCTTTTCCAGGTAATCATAATGAAGGATGGAAGCAAAACTGACCGCGTCGGCTTTTCCTTCCGAAATAACCTCTTTGACGTGCCGCTTGCTCCCCGCCCCGCCGCAGGCAATGACCGGGATGGAAACGCTCTCGGAAACTTTACGGGTTAACTCGAGGTCATAACCGAGGCCGGTGCCCTCGCGGTCGACCGAAGTCAATAATATCTCGCCCGCCCCCAATTCCTCCGCCTCCTGCGCCCACGCGACCACTTCTTTTCCCGTATATTCCCGTCCGTTATCGGTATACGCCAGATACCTGCCGTCCGGACGTTTTATCGCCTCGATCGATACCACAATGGTCGAAGAGCCGAACATTTTAGACGCCTGTTTGATCAGCTCCGGGTTCTTGATCGCCGTGGTGTTGATCGCGACCTTGTCCGCTCCGGCCCGCAGCATGGTTTTCATGTCATCGATCGTGCGGATCCCTCCCGCTACGGTTAGCGGGATAAATACTTCGCGGGCGACTTTTTCCACGATCGGCAAAATGCTGTTGCGGCCGTACAAACTGGCGACAATATCCACATACAGCAGTTCGTCCGCCCCATTTTCATAATAATGGCGGGCAAACGCTTCCGGCTTGCCCATAATGCGCAGGCCTTCCAGATGGATACCTTTTACCAGGTTCTGGCCTTTAATGTCCAATCTCGGTATTATTCTTATGTTCTTCATTTACTGACCAGTCTTTTTATCCTTCTTAATGCTCCGGCCGCTTTTTGCCGTATGTATCCGACCGCTTTATGTTTAAAGTCCTTCCGGTAATCAATATGCTTCAGCCAGGCGGGATTGGTTTCTTTTACCCAGCGTTTGAATTCCAGCCAGTTGAGCGCGCCCAGTGTATGAAGAACGTACAGGGATTCATTGACCGAACCCAGCAAATAAGGTTTAGGGTCGGTATATTTGATGATCCCCCTCGCCTGCATATCGCAGGTCTTGATTTCCCACTGCTTATCGAGCTCCCTTTTTAACGAGAACGATTCGAACTTCGGCTCCCTTTCTCCCCGCTTGTTCATTAATTGATGATAATGGAAAGTTTTTGCGGTTTTGCCGTATTTCCCGCCGAACCGTTCCACCATTTCCATGATCACCATATCTTCGTTCCGGTACAGGTAGTCATCGTCGATCAGCGGCAGGACTTTTTCAAACGCGGACCGTTTTCCCATCTGACTTCCTGAATACGGCCGGGGGATATCCTCTCCCCGGTTGTACCAGAACTCGATCATCGCGGTAAGCTTTTGCGGACATTCGAACCAGTCATACCGGTCCTTAAGCTTTACCATTTCGTCATACCAGCCCGGCGGCAGGAAAACGTCCGAGTGCAGATAGACGAACCAGTCGGTCTTGATGCGCGCGAGCAGGTCCTTTAATGATCCCCCCAGCGTCTTTAGCTTGCTTTGATCAATAACTTCCACCCGCGGGAATTTTCGGGCGCATTCGACGGAAACATCGGTCGAGCCGGAATCTCCTATCAAAAGCCGGTTGACCGGGATCTCTTTGTAAATGGAATGCAGGTTCCTCTCCCACAGTTCGTTGGTGTTCATGATCGGGATGATCACATCCACGCCCGTTTCTTTCCTCTCTACCAGCCGGTCAGAGAGCTTTTCGGGCATTTCAAAATATTGTTGGAATATCGATCGATCGTCTTTCATGTTTATTGATTCTTCTCCCGGCCGTTAATTATGTCGTAATATCTCAAATTTTCTGCCTGTCCGTTGATATCGATCATTTCCGCCGTCTCGCCGTTCAACCAGGCTTCGGTCTGTTTATATAATCCCGGCTTAAAATTCAGGTCCAACGCGTTATCAAGCGGTACCTCTTCGATAGCCACACTGCCGATCTTCTGTATCTGGAGCTTTTCCATCGGCCGGAAGATCAGTCGGCTCTTTTTGGTCAGCACTTCCAGCGCCCACCGCCCCGGCGCCTCCCAGTTGGCCTGGTAAGAGAACAAGGCGTCTTTATCGCTGACGCCGGCCCCCGCATAAATAGACGCGGAGGGATGCCAGGACAAACCGCCTGATGTAAAAGCTTTTAAGGTTTTAGGTTTTCCGCCAAGGTAAAAAGCAAGATCGATGACATGGGTGGAATTGAGCAGGAACCAATTTTCTTTTACCCCGTTCGCCTTGGCCAGGTCTTTCACCACATGGCTCCATTCGGTGAACTCAAAATTGAAGGAGATCACGCCTCCGTCGGCCGTTATGATCTCTTTTGCTTTTTTTACCGCGGCGTAAAATCTGCGATTGTAAGCGACAAAAACCGAAGCTTTTGCCTTTTTAGCCGCGTCTCTGACCGAAAGGATATCGTTGGGATCCAAGCCTCCCGGTTTTTCAGCCAGGATATGTTTAACTCCTTTTGATAGAAGCAGTTTGGCCACCGTACCGACTTCCTGTTCGCTCACCGCGATTATCGCTCTTTCAGGAAGTTCACCATTTTCTTTAAGCCATTTCTCAAGTCCGCCGGTGATCGCTAGTTGTCCGATCTTTTCCTCAAACTCCCGGGACGAGCTTTCTCCCCTGCCGACCACGATCATATCTGCTCCCAGCGCCTTGAGCACTTTGGCATAATCGACCGCCATCGGTCCGGCGCCAACCAGCAATACCTTCTTTTTCATTGTCCTCTCCTTAGGTGAACGGATAATAATCGTACTTTTTTTCTGAATACTTATTCAAATGCATAAGTAAGCTGTCTAATATCAAAAGATGGAGCTTTGCCGATTCTTCATACGGCGCCAGCGGACACGTCCCTTTTTCTATCAATTCTTCTACCAGCTCGGTCGTCATCTGGCTCTGGTAAGGGATCTTAGCTTCGATCTCTTCCCATACCCATTTATTCGCGCGGCGGGATACCCATACTTTCCCTTCCCATTCGCGCGAGATTAAGCGGGTATCCTCGGAAAATATCTCCACCTGCATCGGCAGTTCGCCTGAAGGATAACATCTGAACATGCCATGGCTTCCATTCTTAAAATGAGCCTGAAATATCCCGTTAAATTCCAAAAAACCTTTTCGTTTGCTGGGGATCGGTTCAGGGTCCAGATACTTGGCGTCAGCTTCATATTCGGACGAACCGGTTAAATATGAGATATGGTCGATAAAATGGACCAGATTCGTGACCAGCCCGTATTGGCTGCCGGTGACGGTATAATGAATGGCTTTGCCGTTAAAGTATTCTTTGATCTTATTATAGAACGGCATTTTCCTCATAGAACAATTGACCCACGCGGTCGATCCGGATTTTTTCAACAGTTCGCCGACGATTAAATAATCAGCTTTCTTATCGAACAGATATTTTTCGAGGATGAAGTATTTCGCCTTGTTCATTTTCAACATCTGCTCAACCGCCGCCCGGCGGAAGTTTGAATTCGTCGCGACGATGACGATTTCCATCTCGGAATCTTCTTTCAAAATGGTCAAGGAATACTTTATTGGGTGATTCGCGATCCCGTTGAACCCTTCATACCTTTCTTTCGCGGTTTTCAAAGACGCTTCGCTCGGGTCGATCACCGTGATCTCAAGCGGAGTTTTAACGTTCTTCAAAGCCTGCAAATGTCTGCTTCCCAGCTGGCCGGCCCCGATAATATATATTTTTTTCATTAGTCATCCGCTCCGTCTTTATTAACGGTGTGGCGTAATTTCCACTCGCCGTTGGCCTTTGCCCAGAGATGCGGCGAACGGAATTTATCGCACAGTTCAAAGAAATGCTCGGTCTCCATGCC
Source organism: uncultured bacterium (assembly GCA_903930225.1). Lineage (GTDB taxonomy): Bacteria > Margulisbacteria > WOR-1 > XYC2-FULL-46-14 > WPAF01 > CAIYXV01. Next base: position 6,191 of record CAIYXV010000023.1, read on the forward strand.
TATATATTCCATGGTCTCTTTAAAGTAGCGGTCGGGGAATTCACCATCGAACCGTTTGACCAGCGCCAGCCCCTCTTCACGCGTCAGATGGTGGTTCCTGATCTCCTGGGAAGCGTCATAAGTGGCTCGTCCGATGCCGAACTTGATGAATGTCGTGTAATAGTGCAGGTCGTCGATCTTGTCGTCAATGCTGTTGTATTTGCTGTATGTCCCCTGGGTGCGAAAAGGCCTCGCCTGGAATCCGGTATGCTCGACCGCGTAGTAATATGATTCCTGCGGCGTCCATTTGAGGTAATAACCGAGATAATGGACCTCGATGTTGGACGCTTCCAGGTCCTTATGCCCGGCGGGCAAGAAGGCTTGCAGATCGGCCAACTGCAGGCCGTATTTACCGATCAGGTCCTTGATCGAAACTCCGCCCAAAAACATCTCATCCAAGTTATTCATGGCGAAATATGACTTGTCGCGCAGGGAAGTCGCGTTGTCTGCTATCGGGTTGCCGTATTCCGCCTCGTTCTCGCCGTAAAATATCAGCGGGATGCCGAATTTCATGGCAAGCTTCGGCCCCATGTTCTTCTGCCCTAGCATAAAGGTCTGGAAGGGATGCAGAAGATTCTCGATCGATAATTTAGTCAAAAGCTTCATCACTTTGCCGTTGCGGTTTAGGCTTAAGTTGTCGAACCCGCCGACATCGATCCAGTTCTTGAAATTTTTATAGCCGTAATCGGTATACAGGATCGGCGGCCAGGTAACGGTCAGCGGGTGCATTCCATATTTGTACTTTAAGACATGCGCCTGATAAGCGCTGTCTTTACCTCCGCTGCCGGGGACCAGGCAGTCATAGTCGCCGTTATTCTTGCGGTATTTGTCCAGAAGTTTCACCAGTTCGTCCTCGCGCTTTTTCCAGTCGATCCTCTCTTTTTCTTCCGCGTGTTTGCAGGCGTCGCATATGCCTTCGCTGTCAATGTTCATGGTGACTTTTTTGCTGGCAGCGGTATGCTTGAACTCAACCGCCGACGCCGGACGCTGGTTCGATATGACGCACCGTTCGCAGAACTTAACTTCCCTCGGCAATCCGTACTTCGCTTCCAACTCTTCTTTTTTTCTTTCCACGGTCATTGCTCCTCTCTATTTTTAAGCGTTTGCGCCCATTTTTTATATATTTTAAGTCCTTCGTCCGCGCTCTTTTCCGGATGGAACTGGCAGGCAAATACATTTTTAACCAAAACGCTTGAGCAGTATTCGGTCCCTTCATAATCGGTAAGGGATAAAACAACTTCCGCCTGCTCCGGGGCGCAATAAAAGGAATGGACAAAATACATAAATTCTTCGTTTTTGATCTCTTCTAACGGCGAATTTTTCCAGTGTTCGCCATTCGCGGCCGACGGACGGTAGATCCGGTTCCAGCCGACCTGGGGAACTTTCTTGCGTTCGTTATGTTTATCAATCGTCGGGAATTTTATCACTCTGCCCTTAATGATATCCAGTCCCTTATTGGTGCCGAATTCTTCACTCTCCGATAAAAGCAATTGCAGTCCCAGGCAGATCCCCATAAATGGCTTGCCGGCAGATATAAAATCCTTTATCGGCGCGACCAGGTCCGTTTTCTTCAGATTTTCCATCGCGTCGCCGAAAGCGCCTACCCCGGGCAGGATCGCCCCTTCCGCCTCCAGAATGACTTTTTTATCGGAAGTGAGGACCGGGTTAAGCCCCACATGCTCGCATGCCCGCATCACGCTGAACATGTTCCCCATTCCGTAATCTATGATCGCGACGCTTTTTTTGTTCATATTAATTTAGGCTCCTTTTGCGGCAACGCGGCAGTTAATGCCCGCTTCGCCTAATTTATTTTTTATCTCTTGGAGTCCGGCGGGAGAAACTTTCGAAAAACCGATCCCTTTGTTCAGGAATTCGGTGTTGCCTTCTTTTCCCGCTTCAAACTTACTGCTGATATTTTTAATAAAATCATAGTGCAGGACCGAGGCAAATGTCACCGCGTCCGCGCTTCCCTCTTTAATGACCTGGCCGATATGATCGATCTTTCCCGCTCCGCCGTGCGCGATCACCGGGATCGAAACCGAATCGGAAACTTTTCTGGTCAATTCAATATCAAATCCCTGTCCGGTGCCTTCCCGGTCAACGGAAGTCAATAATATTTCTCCCGCCCCCAGCGCCTCCACCTGTTTCGCCCACGAAAATACCTCCACCCCGGTAAATTGCCGTCCGTTATCGGTGTAGGCCAGATATCTCCCATCGGTCTCCCTGATCGCTTCGATCGCGACCACGATCGTTGAAGAGCCGAATATCCGCGACGCTTCTTTTATGATCTGTGGATTTTTGACCGCGGCCGTATTCAGTGAAACCTTATCCGCTCCAGCCCGCAGAACTTCCCGAATATCATCGATCGTCCGAATACCGCCGCCGACCGTCAAAGGAATAAATATCTCCTGCGCCGTTCGGCTGATGATATCATGCAGGCTATTCCGCTCATAAAGACTGGCCACCACATCGACATAGATCAGCTCATCCGCGCCGGACTCGTAATAGTGGCGGGCAAAATCTTCCGGTTTCCCAAGCACCCGCAAACCTTCAAGGTGTATGCCCTTTACTAAATTTGGCCCTTTTATATCGAGCCTAGGTATGATCCTGATATTCTTAGCCATTCAATAAATGCTCCGCCAGTTTAAAATCGAACAGATCGTCAATATCTACCGAGCGCTCTTTAGGCATCTGATACGCGTAGACCTTGCCGGAATAACAATCGTCGACCGATCGGTAATAGTCGTAATTGAAAACATAGATCGCGCCATTGGGATAAAACACTTTCGCGGCATCCTGGCGATTTAAAACTTCGATCTGCGGCACGTTGTAATTTGCCAGCCGGCCGTCGGGCAGAACGCGCTTCGCCCAGGCTGGCGGATGATGGCCTTCGCTGACGGAAATAACCGCGTCGGCCTGCTTATCTCTAAACAGGTTAAGCGCGGAAATAATGTCCTGCGATGTGCGAAGCGGCGAAGTTGGCTGCAGCAGCATGAATTCCTTGATCTTTTGCCCGCTTGATCTCATAAGAGTGTCGATAGTATAGACAATAACATCTTTTGAGGGAGTCTTGTCCGCGCCCAGTTCAGCCGGCCTCATAAAAGGAACATCGGCCCCATAGCTTCGGCCGACCTCAGCGATCTTTTCATCATCGGTCGACAGCACAAGACGATCGATCCGGCCGGACGCGAGCGCCGCTTTAATAGTGTACGCGATCAAAGGCAAACCATTTAGCTCTTTAATATTTTTGCCTGGCAGGCCTTTTGAACCGCCCCGCGCCAGTATTAATCCCAGCAATTGAGATCTCCTTTATTTAAATACATTACGCACAAGGTCCACGACTTCGCTGGATTTCATCATCGTTGCCTCGTCGCTCCGGTAGGATTTAAGCTTCGACCGCGTAAACCCTGACGGTAATTGTTTGGCGATACAAAGCATTTCATCGTTTTCATAGAGATTGTCCGCCTCTTCTTCGGTCAGGAGCAATTCGTAGATCTTTTCGCCGTCGCGCTTCCCCGTCTCTTTGATCTTGATCTCGCCCGGCTTCCGGTTAAAACGGGGAGCCAAGACTTCGATCATGGCCTTGGCCAGATCCTCGATGCGCATGACCGGCATCTTTAGAATGAACAGGTCGCCGCCATGCGCATAGTTGATCGCTTTAAAAACCAGATCGACCGCCTGCGGTATCTGCATAATGAACCGGGTCATTTCCGAATGGGTAAGCGTCACCGGCCCGCCATTTTTTATCTGGTCCGCAAACAGCGGGACAACCGAACCTCTGGAAGCAAAAACGTTCCCGAAGCGGACCGCGCAGAACTGCGTATCGTGCGCGCCCTTGTAATGCTCGGCCAAAATGACGATCCTCTCCGCCAAAAGCTTGGTCGCGCCCATTACGTTCATCGGCATGGCGGCCTTGTCGGTGCTGATATGGAGGAATTTTTTAACGTTGTTGGTGCGGGCGGCATCGACGACGTTTTGGGTGCCAAGCACGTTCGTCTTGACCGCTTCGAACGGATTGTCTTCACACAACGGAACATGCTTCATCGCCGCGGCGTTGAAAACAATATCGACATTCTCCATCGCCAAAAATATCCGTTCACGGTCGCGGATATCGCCGATCAGGAACCTGACCTTGCCTTTGGGCAAGCCGGAAAATTCCTTTTCCAGATTGAACTGCTTGAACTCATCGCGCGAAAAAACTCGCAGCTGCTTGATCGGATACTTGAGCACCTTGCGGACGATCTCGCTTCCGATCGAGCCGGTACCGCCCGTTACCAGTACGACCTTACCCTTAAAAAAATCATTCAGCATATTATCCATTATTTTTCACCCTCTTAATGTTTGCTTTCAACGCCGTGACCACCTGTCCGATAGTTTCCGGATCAAGTTTATTAAAGAATGGCAGGGCGATCGTGCGGTCTGAGATCGCTTCAGTCACCGGGAAATCGCCGCGTTTGAAACCGAACTGACGCTGATAAAAAGGCTGCAGGTGAATAGCCGGAAAGTAGACATTACAGCCGATCCCCTCGCCTCGCAATAGTTTTATCAACTCGTTCCTCTGCTGTTCGGAGAACTGATCATTCAACCTGACAACATAGACGAACCAGCTGCGTTCCAGCGAACTGTTGCCGGTTGGAGGCAGGATAAGCTCGCTGATCTCGCCTAATTGCTGGCGGTAATATTCGGCAACTTTTTTCCGTTTGGCCAGGATCTCTTCTATCCGACCAAGCTGGGCGATCCCCAAAGCGCAATTGATGTCACTCAACCGATAATTATAACCAAGCCGGTTGTGGGCCAGCCAGCCCATGCCTTCGTCACGGCCCTGGTTGCGCATACTAACGGCCAGGTCCGCGATCTTATCGTTATCAGTTACTATCATGCCGCCTTCGCCGGTCGTCATCTGTTTATTGGGATAAAAGGCAAAGACCGAGCAATCGCCAAACGTGCCGGCTTTTTTACCGCCGACCGACGCGCCGATCGCTTCGCAGGCATCCTCGATCACAGACAAACCTCGCTGTTTGGCCAGCGCTTCGATCTTTGGCATATCACTTGGATAGCCAAAAACATGGACAGGTATTATAGCCTTGGTCTTGTTTGAGATCTTATCTGTCAGCTTTTCTTCATCTATATTCAGCGTGTCTTCACGGATATCGACAAAAACCGGCTTAGCCCGTTCGAATAAAACGCAATTCGATGAAGCGATAAAGCTGAACGGGGTCGTAATGACCTCATCGTCATCCTTTATTTCCAAAGCGCGCACGCAAAGATGCAAACCGCTGGTGCCGCTGTTTACCGCCACGGCGCGCCGAGCGCCGATGTAGGAGGCGAATTTATTCTCAAATTCCGGCAGTTTCGGTCCGAGGCTTAAGTTAGGAGTTTTTAAAACCTCCACAACTGAATCTATCTCTTTCTGGGTAATGTCCGGACTCGATAGCGGTATCTTCATTTTTCACCCTTCTTTTTGGCAACCCGTGCCGGAACGCCATAGGCCACAGAGTTATCAGGAACGTCTTTGGTCACAAAAGAAAAGGCGCCCACGATCGCGTTCTTGCCAATCGTAACGCCAGGCATAACCACGCTGTGGCTGCCAATGCAGGCGTTTTCTTTGATATGGACCCGGCCAGTCTTATTGTCGATCGTGGAAACGGAATATATCGAGCAATGGGAACCGATCTGAGCGTTCTCTTCAATTGTCACACCGTGCTTTGCGTTTATGTAAGTAAAAGCCCCGATATCGGTATATTTGCCAAGCTCCAGGCCATTTTTGTTCTGGACCAGCCAATTATACTTCGTTAGTTTCCCCTCTTCGATCTGCGGATATTCCCAGTTTTTAAATCTCTGTTCCATGCCGCCTCCTAGTAAGTCATCCTTTTTTCCAAAAGCCTATTGTCCAACTTTATTGCCGCGAGCTTTTTAGCGATGCGGTCGCTCGCCCGGCCGTCACCGTATGGATTCTTAGTCCTTTTTACTAATGACAGGAATTTTTTATCACAAAGAGCCCGTCTCACGGCCTGGCAGATCGCTTTTTTATTGTTCGCCGCGTCGATCACATTTGCGCCGCGTTCTCTTCCTGCCTGCCGGCTGCCGATATTTACGACGGGTAATTTAAACGAAGGCGCCTCGATCAATCCGCTGCTCGAATTCCCGACCAAAATGTCGGCGATCTTCATTAAACCGAGATAATCCTTGTGCGGAACGCTTTTGAAGGCTTTGATGCGGCCGGTTTTCTCATAAGTTTTGATCTCCTCGATCATCATTCGTCCGCCGGCGTCGGCGTTTGGATAAATAACGATCGTCTGCGCGTCAAAACCTAAAAGAGCGCTAAGTGTTGCTTTTATCTGTTCTCCCGCCTCAGCGCTTTCAGTGCTGACCGGATGCTGTGCCAATAAGATCAGAGGTCGCGATATGTCTATTTGATATTTATCTATTAATTCTGAGGTTGACGGCAATTGTTCGTTAAGGATCGTGTCCAGCGCCGGCGCTCCGGCTACCGTAACGCGCCAGGGTTCTTCCCCAAGCTTGAGCAGCCGTTTTGCGGCTTCGGCGGTCGCCGGAAAATGCAGATGGGAGAGCTTTGTGATCGCGTGCCGGACCAAGCCGTCAACATGTCCGGAGATCTCTCCCCCGTGCAAATGGACGACCGGGATATTAAGATAATCGCCAGCGATCGCGGCCGCCAGCATCTCCCCGCGGTCGCCCAAAACCATAATAAAATCAGGTTTGATCCGCGCAAAAGCGGACACGAAAAGAGAGATCGCCCGGCCTATTGAACCGGCCATGGCCTGACCGCTGTCTTCAGAATATGAAATATCGATCTCAGACTCGATCCTGATACCATCCTTTTTTATTTCAGAAACGGTATAGCCGAATTCTTTCATCAAATGCATCCCGGTCACGATAAGCTTGGCCTCAAGTTCGGAAGACGCGGAGATTTTTTTGATCACCGGGAAGAGTATCCCATAATCAGCCCTGGTTCCGGTTATAATGCAGATCTTTCTTTTCATTTAAACATGTTCCAATCTATCAATTGGTCCTTCAAAATATTTTTTTTCACGGTTTTACCGATAAATTTATTAAGATATTTCGGCTCTATCCCCGTTCCGGGTCTTTTAACGGCCAGCATATCCGGCGAGATCCGGGTACCTTTGATCAGGACAGCGGCGGCTACAATACTTTTTCTGGCCACTAACGCGATCTGTTTTTCTGATTTTCTGGGCGCTTTTTCCCCGTCCCCCAGAGCCATCTCGACATTCCTTATGGCGGAAACCATTTGCTTTAATTCTTCCGGCTCAAGCGAGGCCAGTTGATCGGGGCCCGGCAGCGAAATGTCCAGTGTAAAGTGCTTTTCGATAACACAGGCGCCCAGCGCGACCGCGGCGATCGGCACTTCGATGCCAAGCGTATGGTCCGATAAGCCTACCGGAAGATCGAATTTCTTGCCCATTGATTGCATCGCTTTCAAATTAACGTTTAAATATTCGGTCGGATAATTAGAAGTACAGTGCAAAAGAATAAGTTTTTTATTGCCGGCCTTCTTAACCGTTTTTACCGCCAGGTCGATTTCCTGCAGCGTAGCCATCCCGGTAGATAAGATCATAGGTTTGCCCATACGAGCGATCTTTAAAAGCAATGGCAGATCGGTAAGGTCGCCGGAACTGATCTTGAATGCCGGCATGCCAAGCCGGTTTAAGAATTCGGCGCTTTGCCCGTCAAAGGGTGTTGAAAGAAAAAGGATGCCTCTCTTCCTGCAATGATCGAATAATTCCCTTTGGCCGGCTTCCGATAATTCCAGCTGTTTAAGCATTTCATACTGGTTCTTGCCTAAAGAACGCGCCTGCTGATATAGAGCCTTAGGCGCATCATAGGTTACTAGCTGGTCGGCTCTAAACGACTGAAACTTTATCGCGTCCGCTCCGGCCGCTTTGGCCGAATCGACCATCTTTTTAGCCATGGCAACGCTGCCGTTATGATTGACCCCGGCTTCGGCGATCACAAAGACCGGATTATTTTCGCCGATCATTTTTCTTCCGATCTTTACTATAGTATTTCTTTTCTTCATTTATATCCGTTATGACCTTTCTACGCGGGAAAATTCTGGCCCGATAGCCGTCTCCCAGTAATCGATCATATCGCGCAAAGTATCATTGATCTCTATCTCCTGCGCCCAGCCAAGCTCTTTTTTCAGCTTTTCATTCGATCCGACGATGATTTTATTATCATTCGGCCGGATCAATTTCGGGTCCTGCTCAACCGTGATCGGCAATCCGATTATCTTCGAGATCCGGTCGATCAGATCGGATATGGAATATCCCCGGCCGCCGCAGACGTTATAAGTCTCGCCTTTAACGCCGTTTATAAGCAATAAATAATAGGCCCTTACCACATCCCTCACATCGAGGAAGTCCCGAACAATGCTGATGTCCCCGGCTTTTATGATCACGCGGCTTTTATGTTCTTGCTTGCTCTTTACTATTTGCTTGACGAGGGAAGAGACCACGAAGGCATCCTTCTGCCCGGGGCCGATATGGTTGAACGACCTGGTCATAATGATATCGAGCCCAAAACTCTCCGCGTAAACTCTCGACAGCATCTCCTGCGCGACGCGCGCTACCGCGTACGGGCTGATCGGGAGCAATCTGCATTCTTCGGTTATGGGCGCTTTGTTCATATGCACATTCCCATATTCTTCCGAAGAGCCAACCGACAGGATCCGGGTTTTAACCCCGCAATTCCTGACCGCCTCGACGATATTAAGGAAGATGTTGGTGTTGTTTTGAAAGCTCACGTTGGGATACTGCCAGCTATAGGCGACGCTGCTGCAGGATGCGAGGTGCAGTATATAATCCGGCCTAAGGTCATCAATGATCTTTGCTACCTTTTTGTCGTCCAAAAGATTTACGCGCTTAAATACGACATCAAGATAGTTGAGTTCGTTCTTTTTATATGCAGGAAGGTCCATGTCCAATCCCAGGACGCTCGAATGCTTTTTAAGTGAGTTCAAATAGTGCAGGAAATATTTGCTTACGAACCCGGCAGAACCGGTTATCAGATATTTCTTTTTTTTCATTTATTAAACACCTTATGATGCATTTGAAGTTTAATGCTTGCTCAGATACCAGTCGTATACCTGCTTGATCCCGTTCTTTAGGCTGATCTTCGGCTCCCAACCCAAAGCTTTAAGTTTTGAGATATCCAGAAGCTTTTTGGGCGTTCCATCCGGCTTCGATGCGTCCCAAGCTATTTCGCCCGCAAACCCGACTGCTTGCTTTATGATCTGCGCCAGCTCTTTTATCTTCAGGTCTTCACCGGTCCCGATATTTACGAATTCGCCGATCTCCGCGTAGTCCTTGTTTTCCATAAGATATATGCAGGCAGAGGCAAGATCATCGGAACACATAAATTCCCGGTAAACCTCCCCGGTACCCCACAATGTGACCGTCCCGCTCCCTGACACCTTCACGTCATGGAATTTTCTTATCATTGCCGGCAACACATGCGACGTTTTAAGGTCAAAGTTGTCGTTAATGCCGTACTGGTTGGTAGGCATGACGGAGATAAAATTCGTCCCGTATTGTTCATTGTAATACCGGCAAAGCTTGATCGCCGCGATCTTGGCGACCGCATACGGCTCATTGGTCGGTTCCAGCGCTCCGGTCAGCAGGTATTCTTCCTTCAATGGTTGCGGCGCGAATTTCGGATAGATGCATGAGGAGCCGAGGTTCAGCAGTTTTTTAACACCGTGCTGGTAGGAAGCATTGATAATATTAGCCGCGATCATCAAATTATCATAGATAAACTCCGCTTTGTAGGTATTGTTCGCCAGAATACCGCCTACTTTGGCCGCCGCCAGAAAAACATATTCCGGCTTTTCCGCCTTAAAATATTTTTCAACTTCCGCCTGGTCGCGCAAATCGAATTCGGAAATATCCCTGAATATGATATTTGAATATCCGGCCGATTTGAGCCCCCTTAAAAGCGCCGAACCCACCAGCCCGGTATGGCCGGCAAGGTAGATCTTTGAATCTTTTTTCATCTAATTAACCCTAGACCGATCTTGAGACCGATTCGATATCGGATTCGACCATGATCCGCACCAGTTCGTCAAATTTAACCTTTGGTTTCCAGCCAAGCTTCTCCCATGCTTTATTAGGATCTCCCAGAAGATAATCAACTTCCGAGGGCCTGAAATAATCAGGGCTGATCTCGATCAGCGTCTTGCCGGTCTTATCGTCAACCCCCTTTTCGTCCACGCCTTTCCCCTTCCAAACCAGTTTTTTTCCAATGATACTAAAGGCTTTTTCGCAGAACTCACGCACGGAATGCGCCTCGCCGGTGGCCACCACATAATCATCCGGCCGGTCGGCCTGAAGCATGAGCCACATCGCTTCGACATAATCAGGCGCATATCCCCAGTCCCGCTTGGCATCCAAATTCCCCAATACGATCTTATCGGATCTGCCGTGCTTTATGCTCGCTACCGCGTGGGAGATCTTTCTGGTGACAAATGTCCGGCCCCGGCGCGGGGATTCATGATTAAACAATATTCCGCTGCAGGCAAAAAGATCATAGGCTTCCCTGTAATTTATCGTGATCCAGTGCGAATACAATTTGGCGGCGCCATAAGGACTGCGGGGATGGAACGGCGTGTTTTCGTTTTGCGGGACCGTCTCCGGCATGCCTCCAAACATTTCACTGGTGGAGGCCTGATAAAATTTCGTGTTCGACCGGTTTTCTCTTATGGCATCCAGCAGCCTCAAAGTACCAATCGCATCGGTTTCAGCGGTATATTCGGGCACCTCAAATGATACCTTAACATGCGATTGAGCGCCCAGATTGTACATTTCGTCCGGTTGGATCTTTTCGATCAGCCGGTTGAGGCTCGATGAATCGGAAAGATCGGAATGATAGGTTTTGATCTTATCAAATATATGCTCTATCCTTTCCGTATTAAAGACCGATGCGCGCCTGATCGTCCCGTGTACTTCATATCCCTTGGACAATAAAAGCTCCGCTAAATATGATCCGTCCTGTCCCGTTATCCCCGTAATAAGCGCTTTCTTCATCGGTTCACTCCCTATTCCAACTCTTTAACGACCTTTTTATAAGCTCTTTTGACCTTACCCGGCAGGCTCGGGCTTAACAACTGCAGAATATGGCTGCCCAGGATCCGGTACTGTCCGCCTATCTTAGCGGCGCGGAGAATGCCTTTTCTGATCAGCCGGCGAAAGGTGGAATCGGATATTTTAAGTATGGAGATGGCTTCTTGCGGAGTATAGACTTCTCGTTCATCAACGATCATAATATAATTATAACCTGGCAGGCAATCCTTGTCAAGCGCATTGTTATCTATTCAAAACTAATCATTTCTGGTCAAATATTAATTGGAGGATGTATTCCCCGATCGCCAATGAAGCGGTTAATCCGGGCGACTCGATCCCTATTAAATTAATAAATTTGGGCAATCCATTTTCCCGTTCTTCCTTGATCACAAAATCGCGGAAGCCCTGTTTGGGCCCCTGGAGCTTGGGCCTGATGCCAGAGGTATCCGGGTTTAACTGTTCTTCCTTAAGCCAGGGGAGATATGTTCTTGCCGCGGCATAGAACTCGGGCCGCTTATCCAGGCTGACGTCATAGTTGATGTTTTCCACATAATTGGCATCCGGACCAAGGCGAATGTATCCCTGAAGGTCCAGCGTCGCGTGCACTCCCAGCCCGTACCCTTCTTCGTGGGGTACCGGATAAACCAGATG